>DXEQ01000319.1 GCA_019114885.1 Candidatus Anaerobutyricum stercoripullorum | reverse complement strand
ATGGTATCTTCAAATGATTTGGAGATATGTTTTAATTCCACTAAGTTATTTTTCATGAATCGTTTTCCCTGATAAACCTTTCTCTTATTCTTTCCGTAAAAAACGAGACGGCTCGCCATCTGCTTTTTGCGCAGTGCGGGCGCTGACAAGAGGCGCTTCACTAAAAACTGGGCGGGGATGTCACCCACAAGATATCCGCTCCTCTTTCCGAGAAAATGTAATGCGTGCGATCGGCAGTATAATAAAAGGAATCCCCCTTTTTGGCCGTATGTGTTTCTTTGCCCAGATGAATCACGATACGTCCTTTGAGCACATATCCGAATTCCTCTCCCTCGTGGGGATTGTCCGGATAAGTGGACCCTCCTGCCTCCAGATGCAGACAAATGGGTTCCATGCTGTTCTTCTGCGCATTGGGAATAATCCACTGAATCCGGTTGCCGCATTCTCTGTCCTCTTTTACAAAATAATCTTTCTCCGTAAAAACAATCTGCTCCTGCACCTGTTCCTGTGCGAAAAACTCACCAATGGAAGTTCCCAGGCACTGCAGAATGTCTTCCAGAGTCGCGATCGATGGAGACGTCATATCTCTCTCCAGCTGAGAAATAAAACCTTTGGAAAGCTCGGCCCGGTCAGCCAGCTCCTCCTGTGTCAGACCCTGTCTTTTTCTTAAATCTCTGATTCTGTGACCAATCTCCATATATTCCGGCAAGCAGCCCGATCCGACGGCACAGATATACCGGAATCGGCCGTTCCGCTGATGACAGCGGCCCTCTGCTCTCCCGCTCTCCGGCGGGAAACGCCCGGCGGCACCTCCTTCTTTCTTTATTTTATCTCCACCTCCCGGCATCTGTGTCCATACCCGATAAACCATAGGCGGGGAGTAGGTTTTCACTAAACAGAAAGTTTAGTATAATTAAACAAGGGGTATTATGGCAGACACCGGGGCATTTGTCAAGAATAAATCCTTTCCGAAAACAGAAAAAATCCCTGCCGGATCTGTGTTCTTCCACACATCCGACAGGGACCTGTCATATTCCATATGTATTACGCGTCTTCTTTTACCCATGCGATCTTATCTGCAAGGATCTCCGCAATCTTTGTCACCACCGGCTTCATGAGAACCAGCGCGTCTTCCCTGGTCTTGCCCGAAGCCGTCACCCGGATCAGCACGCCGTCCTCCTTGGCATAGGTGGCGACCGTCGGGTTCTCATTGTCAAGGATATCCCCCAGCTGATCGGCGATCGGTGCTTCTCCGATGACGCTCAACGGCATCTCGTCCGGACCTTTTACTTTGATATTGATCGATACGAAAACATGATCCGACAGCCGGTTGATATACAGGCGGCTGCACTCCGCGAACAGAGCCTTCATCTCCTTCGGCGGTCCCGGCAGCATGATGATGGCCTTATTGCCCTGCGCCATGATGATGCCGGGAGCAAGGCCGGCCGGGTTGGTGATGACCAGCGCCCCCTCCGGAACCATGGCCTGCTTTTCCTGACTTTTTGTCATCTGACTGATGCCGTAGGACTCCAGTCTCTGTTTCACATGCTCATAGGTCTTCTTGTCAAAAACCAGCTGCTTTCCAAAATAGGAGGCGGCCACCTCTTTCGTCAGGTCATCCTTTGTCGGTCCCAGCCCTCCTGTGGTAATGATCAGATCCGACCGTTCCAGTGCCGTCTTTAACACGTTACTGAGACGCTCTTCATTGTCTCCGACCACCGACTGATAATACAGGTCAATCCCCATCTTTGCCATCTCCTTGGCAATATACTGGGCGTTGGTATTTACGATGTTACCCAATAATAATTCTGTTCCTACACTTATGATCTCCGCTACCATTTTTCCTGCCTTTCCTTCTTTTGTGAAGCTGACCGACAGCAGTTCCCTGCCGGCGGCACAGATTCACGCCTGTCTGCATCCGCACACAAAACGCCGCGCAATTTTTGTCTTTATTATAACAGAGCATTTTTTATCCCGCAAGTCATAACCTTTTGTCCCGCCCCTCTGAATAATTTGCACACTTTACGTTCATCCTTTTATACGAACAAAGGAAAAATCATCAGACAAAATCAAGGTCCGTTCCGGCGGCCTTATATTCAGCAGGCAGGAGGGTACAAATGTTTCTGAACAAGGTAGAAATATGCGGTGTGAACACCTCGGATCTTCCTCTCCTCTCGGAAGAGGAAAAAAATGATCTTTTTGAAAAAATAGAACAGGGCGACGCCCTGGCAAGAGAAAAGTATATCAAGGGAAATCTGCGCCTGGTCTTAAGCGTGATCCAGCGTTTTTCCGGCAATCATGAGAACGCGGACGATCTGTTTCAGGTGGGCTGCATCGGCCTTATGAAAGCCATTGACAATTTTGACCGCCGGCTTAATGTAAAATTCTCCACCTACGCCGTCCCCATGATCCTCGGAGAAGTCCGACGGTATCTCAGAGATAATAACAGCATCCGGGTCAGCCGTTCTCTCCGGGATACCGCCTACAAGGCCATCTACGCGAAAGAGCAGCTTTTAAAGACCATGGACCGGGACCCCACCATTGAAGAGATTGCCAGCGAGATCGATCTGCCAAAAGAAGATATCATCTACGCTCTGGACGCCATCGCCACACCGGTCTCCCTCTTTGAACCGGTCTTCCAGGACGGCAATGACGCTCTCTTTCTGATGGATCAGGTCTGTGACAAAAAAAGCAGGGAGGAATCCTGGGTGGAGCATCTGGCGCTGCAGGACGCCATGAACCAGCTCACCAGCCGGGAATACAACATCATCCGCAAACGATTCTATGAGGGAAAAACCCAGACAGAGGTAGCCGATGAGATCAGCATCTCTCAGGCACAGGTCAGCCGTCTGGAGAAAAATGCTCTGAAATCGATTCGCAGCTACTTAAACGAGTAAAGGGGGAACCCTCCCCCTTTACTCCATCTTGATCATCTCTTTTTTCAGACGGTGAATGATCTTCTTTTCCAGCCTGGAAATATAGGACTGTGAGATTCCCAGAAGATCCGCCACCTCTTTCTGGGTCTTTTCCTCTTCCCTTCCGTTTAACCCAAACCGCAGGGAAATAATCAGCTTTTCCCTTTCCGTGAGAGTTTCCATGGCTTTTTTTAACAGCTTTTTGTCAATTTCATCCTCAATGTCTCTGGAAATCACATCATCGTCCGTGCCAAGGATATCGGACAGGAGCAGTTCATTGCCATCCCAGTCCACGTTCAGCGGCTCATCGATGGATACCTCCAGTCTCGTCTTACTGGTTCTCCGCAGATACATGAGGATTTCATTTTCAATGCAGCGGGAGGCGTAGGTGGCAAGCTTGATCTTCTTTTCCAGATTAAAGGTCTGTATGGCTTTGATCAGACCGATGGTTCCGATGGATATGAGATCTTCCACACCGATTCCCGTGTTTTCAAACTTTTTGGCTATGTACACCACCAGTCTTAAATTCCTCTCAATGAGAATGGCTCTGGCCTCCTCGCTGCGCTTTGTATCCAGCTGGCTTAACACGTAGGCTTCCTCCTCCGGTTCCAGCGGCGGCGGAAGGACATCCGTCCCTCCTATGTAATGGATCTCCCCTCTGGGATGAAACAGCTGTTTCACATTATTGACCATGGTAAACCGCACTCGTTCCATCCCCGATACATTCAACACTACCGACATCTGTATAATCCCCTCCTGTTTTCAATCTTTGGCCGGACCGGATTGCGCGGCCCTGCTGAAAATATCTGCCGGAAGCAGCATCCTCGCATCCCCATCCCGCAGGATATCCTGTGTCGTGATTCCCAGCAGCCCGCCGCGGTCAGCCAGAACATTCCCGTCTCTTTTCACCAGAATCCGGTCGGCCATCACAGCCGGCATCCATCCGTCTTCCCTCCCCACCGCAGAATAGGTAATACGGTAAATCCCCCTCCACAGATGACTGGTCATGCTCTTCCACGGAAATTCGCTCTGCCCGGCCAGATAAGAAAGCGCCTCTTTTTCTCTGTCATCCAGAAGCGCCTGCGCTTCTTTGAGCGGCAGAACACAGATTCCCCTTCCTGTCCACTGGCTTTTCAGGAGATTCCCGGAATCATAGAGACCGGTGAAGACTGCCGTGCGGCCATTTCTTTGAACCTCCACCTCATAAAGGTTCTCCTGTTTCTGCCTGGCGCTTTCCCGGATTCTCCTTCCCACATATTGCCAGAGAAGAAAAAACAGCACACAGCCGGCCGTCACTCCCCATTGTCTGAAAAAGCCCGCCGCTCTCTGCCGGATCACGCGATCCAGAGCAAAGGCAAAGCCTCCCATAAGAAAGGTGTAGGCGGCGGAAGCGCCGGCAATTTTTAAGAACACAGGCCATTTTTTACGAACTGGCCGGACAGAACAGACAAAGAGGAAAACCAGACATATAAAGATTACCGCTTCTGCCTGCCTCACTGTCCCGGGCACCCTGTCTCTCTGGACCAACCAGAGAAGGTATGTTGCCGCTGCCAGAAATGCCCCTGCCGCCGTTCTTCCCTTCCGGACATGCGGAAAAAAGTCGCTTTTCACCATCGACAGAATCAGGTAATCCATCACCCAGTTCTGTAAAAATAAAAAGATCCAGTTCAATCCTGCTCCTTCTTCTCACTTGTTGCGGAGGCGCCCATGCCTCTGACGGATTCTCCTTTTGCCTGCGTCCGCATGGACGTAACGTCCGGGGTTATGTACCCGCTTCCTGTGTATATTCTACTATAAAAGGGGACAAAAAAAGGTCGAAACTCAAAGGAAAAATCCTAGATGTTTCGACCTTTCTATACATGTAATGTGTTGAATTATCTTCTTTTCTGGAGAAACTCCGGAATTTTGATCTCCATGTCACCGGAATCATAAGAACGGGAGGAAGCAGTATTGCTTTCCGCTCTCTTTGGCGTTGCTGCCTTGATGGCCTGTCCGCTGTATGTAGGACCATTCTCCGCCTTCTTTGCTCCGGTGCTCCGGCTGCCTGTTTTGGAAGAGCCAGTACCGGATACGTCATGCAGCCCGGTGGCAATGATGGTGATGCTCACCTCATCCTCCGGCACATCGTCGCTCTCGACATTACCGAAGATGATATTGGCCTCATCTCCGGCCACCTCGGTCAGATAAGAAACAGCCTCGTATACTTCCTGGATACCCACATCACCGGAGAAGTTGATGATGATATCGGTGGCACCGCTGACTGTCGTCTCCAGAAGCGGGCTCTCCATGGCCTTCTTGATGGCCTCAACAGCCTTGTCCTCTCCGTTGCCGACACCGATACCGATATGCGCGATGCCCTTGTCTCTCATAACAGTCTGGATATCAGCAAAATCCAGATTGATAAGACCCGGCTTGAAAATAAGATCGGTAATACCCTGTACACCCTGCTGGAGCACCTCGTCCGCCTTGCAGAAAGCGTCCTTGATGGATGTTCTCTTGTCACAGATCTGCAGCAGCTTATCGTTCGGAATGATGATCAGCGTGTCCACGTTCTCTTTCAGGCGCTCAATACCGAGAAGCGCATTGTTCATACGAGGCTTACCCTCAAAGATAAACGGCTTCGTCACGACGCCAACTGTCAGGATACCCAGATCCTTGGCGATCTCTGCCACGATCGGAGCCGCACCCGTTCCGGTACCGCCGCCCATACCGCAGGTCACAAACACCATATCCGCGTCTTTGACCAGTTCCGTGAGCTCATCCCTGTTCTCTTCCACAGCCGCTGCGCCGATCTCCGGCTTGGCCCCTGCTCCAAGTCCCTTCGTAAGTCTCTCCCCGATCTGTACACGGGTAGCCGCCTTACATAAATCAAGGGCCTGCTTGTCAGTATTGATGCCGATAAGCTCCACACCCTCAATTGACTCATCAACCATACGGTTCACTGCATTGTTTCCCGCTCCGCCTACTCCGATCACCAGGATCTTAGCGTGAGCTAATTCTTCGTTTGACATAATTTCCAGCAAGGTCTACTCCTCCTTATTCTATATAAATGAATATAATCCACCTGATTTTAGCTTATGGTTATATAATACGTTTTTTCATAGAAATAATCAACAAAAATTTTAGTTTTATTTATGAAAAGTGATAATATCTTTTTCGTCCGTGTAAAGATGCATATCGATCGTCCCTTTTTTGTGTTCTTTAGAGACTGCCTCAAGCACCTCGGCAATCCGGGACATTTTCCCGTCCAGATAAGCAGATGTGCCCAGATAGATCTCAAATCTGCCGGACAGAAGAACGATATCATTCTCATTTTCAAAATGTATCTCGGAAATATCCAGTCCGTATGTGCTGATCTTCTCAGTGATGGAAAGGATCGTGTTAAAGTAATCCCCCTGAACCGGTATCTTTTTGCCCAGAACCATTTTGCTGAATTTTACCCCCGTTACCACGGGGACACCGGCAAAACGGTAATTGCGGCTCTCCTGGGCGATGCCCTCTGAGTCAAAGTATACATTCTCATTCATGTATTCAAATACACCGGAGCGCAGCTTTTCCTTGACGCGGATCTTCAACGTGTGAGTATCGCCGATGCTCATGGTGATATTCTCGATGAACGGCAGATATTTCTGTCCGAAAAGCCGGTTCTGGGCCATCATGACCAACGTGTTTGGCACATAATCCTTTTCTTGTATTGCCCGGATGATCTCGCCGTCCGTGTAAGTCTGATTGCCGGTCACCTCAATCTTTTTTGTGGAAAAACCGGCGACCACACAGACTCCTCCCAGCCCCAGAATGCATAAAATGCACAGCCAGAATATGGTTTTATGTAGTTTCCTTTTTCTGGTATTTTTTATAAGTCTAAGCTGTCTGTTCATCATCGTCCCTCCGTCCGGTCCCCGACCGTCACTCTTTCATCTTCATATATCTGGAAACCGACAGCACAAGCCCCATCTCGATCAGCAGGAAACAGAGGGACGTACCTCCGTAGCTGATGAAGGGAAGCGGGATTCCCGTATTCGGTATCGTATTGGTCACAACTCCGATATTGATGAACACCTGGATTCCCAGATGGGCGATGGTCCCGACCGTGATCATGGAACCATAAAGGTCTGCGGCGTTCCACGCCACCACCATGAATCTCCAAAGAAGCACAAAATAAATAATCAGGATGCCGATTGCCCCGAACAGGCCCAGTTCCTCACAGATGATGGAAAAGATCATGTCATTGTGTGTCTCCGGCAGAAATCCCATCTTCTGCATGCTCTGCCCCAGTCCTTTTCCGAAAAGGCCGCCGGAACCGATAGCATACAGACCCTGCATGGTCTGCAGTCCCGTCTCATACTGTTCCGGATTGAGCCAGACCTTGACTCTCTCCACACGATATCCCTGCGTGAGCAGGAAAATGACCATGATGGCGATTCCTACGCCGCCCACAACAAAAAACGGCTTCCATTTGTCCGTGGACACAAAGATCATGATGACTGTGATCGCAAAAAGGATGATACCTGTACTCAGGTTCTCCACCGTGACGATGACGATGATCGGAAGCATCATGGCAAAAGATTTAAAGATGCCTTTCCATGTCCGCAGATGCTTTACATTTCTGCTGAGATAGATGGCAAGTATCACGATCAGGGATACCTTTGCCACCTCCGACGGCTGAAACCGGAGGGGTCCGATGGACAGCCATCTCTTTGAACCGTGGGATACGGCCGCAAAAATCAGTGTGACAACAAGAAGCAGTATGGTGCCCCAGTAATAGACGGGCAGCAGCCATTTCCGGCTCTTCCAGAAATGATAATCGACCCTGGCGATCAAAAACATGGCGATCACTCCGATCACGGCAAAGATTGCCTGCCGCTTCAGCCAGTAAGCCGCATCATCCATATAAAGGCTGCCCCGGTAGGAACTCGTGCTGTAGACCATCACAAGTCCAAACCCCACCAGAAAGATCACCAGAAAAACGATGGAATAATCCATGGCATGAGGCCGCCGCACAACGGGCCGGCTCTGTTCACGGCTTCCGGCCGACCGGCTTCGGTCAGTTCGCCCTGCCGAAGTGCGCGTATGCATTTTTTCTCTTCCCGCCATTTTTCTCACTCCTTACTGTTCTTCTCCTTACGCCTTGCCAAAACTGTGGACGATGTCCTTAAATACCTGTCCTCTGACCTCATAGTTTTTGAACATGCCCCAGCTCGCACACGCCGGAGACAGAAGAACCGCATCTCCCGGGACGGCTTTCCCCCTCGCCGTCTCCATGGCCTCCTCAAAAGTATCCACATAAATGATATGGTCAAATCCGTGGGCTTTTGCCGTCTCGCCGATGGCCCGGGCTGTGGCTCCCATGAGAATCAGATATTTTACCTTGCCGTCAAAGGAATCGATCCACTCGCCGTACTCCGCCTTCTTGTCATAGCCGCCGCCCAGAAGAATCGTAGGCTTCACCATAGCCTGAATCCCCTTGATGGCCGCATCCGGGTTCGTTCCCTTGGAATCATTATAATAATCAACGCCGTCCACCGTATCCACATACTCGATACGGTGTTCCACCGCCCGGAAATTCATGACCGCCTGACGAATCCGTTCCACAGGAACACCCATATAATAACTAATGCCGATGGCCGCCAGAATATTCTCATGATTATGGCTGCCCAGCAGTCGGATCTCTTCTGTGGTACAGACCGGAATCTCCTCTCCCCGGGCGCGGATGACAAAGGTATTATCCTTTAAGAGGATTCCTTCCGGCAGATCTTCCTGTCTGCTGAACAAAACCGGCGTCGCCGGAGTCTGATCCGCCATGGCTCTGGTGGCCGGATCGTCATAATTTAATACGATCACATCGTCCTTTGTCTGCTTTTTGGAGATGGAAAGCTTGGTCTTTCCGTAGACCTCCATGGTTCCGTGGCGGTCCAGATGATCCGGCGTAAGATTCAGGACGGCGCTCACCGCCGGATGGAAGTCCACCGTGGTCTCCAGCTGAAAACTGCTGATCTCCGCCGCGATCACAGAATCCTCCTCGGTATCCAGCGCCACCGAGGTAAACGGAATTCCGATGTTACCCACCACAAATACGGAATCATAATAATTCTTAAAGATCTCTCCCACGAGCGCCGTGGTTGTCGTCTTGCCGTTGGTGCCGGTGATGGCCGCGATCCTTCCCTTTGCGAAACAGGAGGCCAGTTCAATCTCTCCCCACACCGTCTTTTTTCTGTCATAAAAGGAACGGGCAAGCGGGCTGTTCACCGAAATACCCGGACTTAGGATGAGCATATCATACCGGTCCGCCAGACTCTCCTCGTAATCCCCGAGAACAAAAGACAGCTCCATGCCTTCCGGCATCTGTTTTCTGATATCTTCTGTGTTCAGTTTCTCATTCCCGTCATAGATCGTGGCGTTATATCCGGCGCGTCCCAGAAGCTTCGCTGCTCCGATCCCGCTCACACCAGCTCCACCGATCAGTATCTTTTTATTTTCTAACATTGTCATTCTCCATTTCATTAATAAGCCAGCATTCCGATCAGGCACAGTACCGCCGTCACAATGGAAAAGATGGATACCACCTTTGTCTCCGGCCAACCGGACAGTTCAAAGTGATGGTGGATCGGCGCCAT
>DXEQ01000318.1 GCA_019114885.1 Candidatus Anaerobutyricum stercoripullorum | reverse complement strand
CCTCCGGCGTACCGATCGGCCGCTCCGGCACCACAAATATGCTGAAAGTACAGATTGTGGATTAATCCACGGACCGTTTTACATTTTAAAAAAATAAAAAGTCCCGTGCCATAAAAACCGGTCTCCCAATCATCAGATGTTTTAGGTCTGACCCTTGGGGACCGGTTCCAAATGTGCGGGACTTTGTTTTTGTCTATTTTTGATTTCGCGCGTGATTCATCTCACGTGCCTGCTGTTTTCACATGCCGAACTCTTCGCAGAGAGAGGCAAATCTCGCTTTCTCCTTCTCCTTCACCGCTTTGGACAGATCGTTCATGCAGTGATGAATCACATCGGCATCCTTAAGAACCTCATCCATCGGTCCGTCCACCACCAGCTTATCATCGTGATGATAAATGGCGGAACAGATGATCTCCGTCTCCTCTTCACTGGTGAGACCCAGCTGCGTTAAAATACCGCGGGCCAGTTCCGCACCTCTGTGGGCGTGATCTTCGTAGGAGCCGGTCTTATAGGCGTGCATATCGTGGAGCATGGCAGCCATGGAAGCCAGCTCCGGATCCTCTCCCCGCTTTCTGGCAATCATCGTCGCCGCCAGAGAGACGCCGTAGAGATGCGCCACCGCGCTGATCATCTTATCTTTATCTTCCATCTTCTGCAGCTCGGCGTCCACATACTTCCTCAATTCTTTTAAACGACTCATTTTCCGCTCCTCTATTCCACAAAGTATACCCTGTTCTCTTTGCGCGGAGCGGCTTCCTTCGCCGGCTCATCCGCGTAGCCCAGGATACAGTGACCGATGCCTTCGTAATCTCCCTCGATACCGAGACTCTTTAAGAGTTCTCTGCCCTCTTTCTGCTCAAACTCTTCTTTTGCCCGATGAATCCAGCAGCTGCCGATACCAAGATCATGCGCCGCCAGCATGAGATTGCCCATGACAAGAGTGCCGTCATACATATAGGTCGGCACACTCTTATCTGCCAGGACCACAAGCACCACCGGAGCGCC
Source organism: Candidatus Anaerobutyricum stercoripullorum (assembly GCA_019114885.1). Lineage (GTDB taxonomy): Bacteria > Bacillota > Clostridia > Lachnospirales > Lachnospiraceae > Anaerobutyricum > Anaerobutyricum stercoripullorum. The sequence continues at coordinate 4,628 of DXEQ01000318.1, read as the reverse complement.
GTAAAACGGATCCATGCCGTCCGCTCCCATGATGCCGGCGTTCAGTTTGGACAGCTGGTCTCTCACCTTTTTGTCTGTGACAGCCAGGATGATCACCGGCTGGCGTCCCATACCGCTCGGAGCATAAAGTCCCGCCTCAATAATCTTCTCGATCGTCTCCTTCGGAAGCATGTCCGGTTTATATTTGCGCACACTTCTTCTTGTAAGCATTTCCTGAATCAATCCACTCATGTTACATCCCTCCTGTAATACTTTTACGGCTGCGCGGCAGCCATTTGCTGTTGTCTCCTCTATTATAGCGGATTTACAGAAAATGTACCAGCAGGAATCGCATCAGCCCGACCGGCCCACATCATCAGTTCGGCCGACGTACATCGGCCAGAACCGCCTTACCCTTCCGGCCGATATGCACCGGTATGCCTACATCATCGTCTCATCCCGCAGTATCTCCACCATATCGCCGCCGGTGATACGCTTTGCAGCTGCCGCATACGCTGCCAGAACAATGACCGCACCAAAGCAGATAAAAAGCAGCATCGGCACCAGAGGCAGATGGGCGAGATATTGCTCCAGGGTCGGCGGCGACATCCAAAGCATCAGGGCGGCCGCCGGGATATCCAGCAGGACAGCAAGCAGCAGCGGCCGCCCGATGATAAAGAATCCCTCCAGAAACAACATTTTTTTCATATCACCCGGGGAAACACCCACAGACAGATAGCGGGCAAACTCTTTCCGGCGCTGGTAAAGCTGTCCCAGCGTGGCGGACAGAACCCCTGCGATTCCCACGCAGGCAAGCAGCCCCGCCAGAACGCCCATGACTATCCGAAGTCCCTTTCGCGCCGCCGCGTCCGAGGTCTCCTCCCGGATGCGCCCTTCCAGCGTATAGTCCTCATCCGGCACCAGAGTGGAGACGGACTCCTCCACGGCTTCGGCCTTCTGCTCGTTTTCCCGGATGGATTCCTCCAGAAGAATATTGTAGTTTTTCCCGGAAAATGTACCGGCCGACGCGGCGTACGCACTCTCGCTCATCACGATATTCAATGCCTTCTGCTCCAGTTCCTCCCGAATCTGCGGCAGCGCTGTGGCGCAGGCATCATAAGAGAGAATCGACGCTCTCCCCGGCTGTTCCCCGCCGTCCGCCTCCTCACCGGACGACGGTTCCATATACAATTCTCCTCCGCCTTCCTTTACAAACGGAATATATTCCCGGTGCATGTAATCGCTGTTCCTCTCATCCCAGAGCAGGTTGATCGCCACCGCTCCCGACTCGGAAGAAATGTGCTCTCCGGCACAGTATTCGTCAAAACTTTTGTCATCCAGTACAAACAAATGTGCCGGTACCAGCCAGCCATCCTGACCCTGGCGGCTGCTTTTTTCCGCCTCCGGCAGCAGGGTTTTCGGTCCGATCTGTTCCAGCTCGCCGCTCAGCAGGTGAGCCGGCAAAAAGACGGTCGTATCCGCCATCACATAAGAAATGCATTGGCGCACGCCGGGAATGGCCCGCAGCTGCATAATCAGGGAATCTTCCCGCGCCGCGGCAGCCGGTACATTTTCTGTGGTATCTGATGCGCCTGCCGACACATTTTCTGTGGTATCTGGCGCGGCAGCCGACACATTTTCTATGGTATCTGACGCGGTGCCCGTCTCCGACAGCATGATATCCCAACTGTCGTGGTATTTGTCGTAATAGGTCTCCTGCGTGCTGAGTCCTGAGATCGTCTCGACAGTGAGAAAAAGGAAAAAGCCGAGGAAGGACAGGCTCAGCAGGAGGCCGGCTGCCCGCATGGACTTTCTCCGGTTATGGAGGGAGCGGCGGGCCAGAACGCCGCAGACACCGGTCAGCCTGTCCGCCAGGCGGAAGGAACGCATTTTATCAGGAAGGGGTTCTTCTCCCCGGAAAATGGCTTCCAGCGGAGTCAGGCGACTGACCTTTTTCGCCGGCATCCATGCGGAGATCAGCACTGTGAAAAAGGCTGCTGCCAGCGACAGGACCGCTGCCAGAGGATGATACGAAAATGCCACCTGGTACTGGATATCCAGTCCCAGATTCTGTCCCAGACGGATTGCCTGCTCCACAAATATCCAGCAGACACCGATTCCAAGCACCATGCCGATGACCATCGGCAACAGGCTAAGTGTCATGGCTTCCTGCAGCAGAAAAGTGCGAATCTGCCGGGGCGTGGCTCCCACACTTTTTAAAATGCCGAGCTGATGCAGGCGGCTTTGCATGGACACGGCAAACGCATTGTGAATCATGGCGATCAGCGCCGCGCACATCACGACCAGTATGACTGCGTATACGACAAACAGCGCGGTTGGCTCCACCTTCGTCACTCCCTTTGCCGTCTCCTGTTTCACATGATCCGTCCAGAGGTTGTAAGCCAGGGCCGTCATCAGCGAAAGCAGCATGGAAGCGAGAAAGACAGCGCCGGAAAGCAACAGACTGGCCGTACGATTTTCTTTGATATAACGAATGGAAAAACTATTCCACATAAGGCACCCTCCTCTCAGCGAATCTTCTCATCCGACAGGATTCGTCCGTCTGCCATGCGGATGATGCGGTCTGTCTGCAGAGCGATATCCTCGTCGTGGGTGACGATCAGCGTCGTCTGCCTGTACCTGCGATTAGAGGCTTTAATCAGCTCCATGATAGCCTGACTGTTGGCCTGATCCAGATTGCCGGTGGGCTCATCACACAGGAGAAGCGCCGGTGCATGAATCAGCGCCCGCCCGATGGAGACCCGCTGCTGCTGGCCGCCGGAAAGCTGCCTTGGCAGATGCTTCTTCCGGTCAGACAGGCCGAGCATCTCAAGCATCTTAAGCAGATGTTCTTCATTTACGCGCTGCCCGTCCAGCCGGAGAGGCAGCGTGATGTTTTCCACCACATTTAAAACCGGGATGAGATTATAAAACTGATAGACCAGCCCCACTTTACGCCGGCGGAAAATCGCCATTTCCTTCGGACTGCGTCCATGGACCTCCTGTCCTTCCACCAGCACTTTTCCATCGGATGGGCGATCCACTCCGCCAAGGATGTGCAGAAGCGTAGATTTGCCGGAACCGGATCTGCCCACCACCGCCGCCAGTTCTCCCTTTTCCATGGAAAAGGAGACGTCATCCAGGGCCCGTACCTCCGTCTCCCCTTCTCCGTATATTTTTGATACATGTTCCACCCGCAAGATTTCCATAGAATTCCTCCTTATTATTGGCGGCTGTTCTTTTCGGCCGGAAGGCAGAGCAGGCAGCCGCGCCGCTTTGATTGCATTTGCAATACGATTATACCATGGCTTCCATGACGGATCCGTGACTCCCCGGTGACAAAATCGTCACTGAAATCCTGCTCATTGGCAACGGCCGGTGAAACGGCAACGTACTTTCTTTCCGGCAGTCAGACTCTTTCCGTTCCATGATCTCCGGACCGGTAAAAGCGGATGGTAAATTCTACGCCTCCTTCCGGACGGTTTTTCACTGTAAGTATTCCGCCCTGTTCCCGGATGATCTGCCGGGCCAGCGCCAGCCCGATGCCGGCATGCTCTTCCTGCCCATATACATCTCTGTCTCCTTCCGGGCGAGGTTCCCCGGTATCTGCTTCCCCATTATTTCCGGATATATTGCCGCCCGCGCCCCGGTAAAACCGCTCAAACACATGCGGCAGATCTTCCGGTGGAATTCCCGGCCCGTCGTCGGCTACAAGAAGCTCTGTGTACAGGGGATTTTGCGAGGCAGTTATCCACAACCGGCCGCCGAAAGACAGATGTTCCGCACAGTTCTTAAGCAGGTTGCCCACCGCTTCCACCGTCCAGCCGCCGTCACCATAAAACAAGATCTCTTCCGGCACGCAAAACTGTGCCATGAGGCCTTTCAGCTCCGCCTGAATGACCAGCGGCTCCCAGGCTTTCTGCACAACTTCCTCCATAGAAAGTACATTTTCTTCCATATGAACCGTACCCGATTCCAGCCGGGAAATTTTTAACAAAACGGATACCTGCCATTCCATGCGGGTGAGCAGGCAGCGAATCTCCCTGATATACTCCTGATCTCCGTTCCCCGTCCGCTGCAGGCGGGACAGCAGAAGCCGGATGGAGGTCAGCGGAGTCCGAATCTGATGGGAAATATCTGCCAGCGCGTCTTTCATATATTCTTTATCCCGTTCCAGTTGCCAGGCCTGCTCCGAAAGCCGCAGAGTGAGTTTCTGAATTTCACTGGAAAGAAGGGCCAGTTCTCCTTCTTCATCCGGTGTAAACTGCAGAGGCGTTTGACTGTGCAGCAGCACATCCAGCCGGGCGGACAGTGCTGAAAGTGCTTCATACCGTTTCTTTGTCGCCCGCCAGAACAATATACCGCCCGCCAGACAAAGCACAGACACATAAGCGGCCGCCGCCAGGCCAAAGCAAAGACCGGCGCAAAAGACTGCCAGCAATGACAAAATCCCATACCTGTATCCGTATCGTTTTATCTCCGGATTTCTCCACAACCACATACCTTTTTCTCCTTACGTTTCTCATCCGGCAAGAGGGAAACACGCTCCCCTTACCATTCGCCAGATACCCTCTCGTCCCCTAATCCGCTCCGTATTATCCGCCATCATCCCATCCGATACCCGAGTCCGCGCACCGTCCGGATGATCT
>DXEQ01000317.1 GCA_019114885.1 Candidatus Anaerobutyricum stercoripullorum | reverse complement strand
ATTGGCATCAAAGACACCAATTCTGGTCACCTGTCCGTTATAGTTGTACGCAATACTGAATGACGCTGAAGTCTTATCAGAGCTGATATAGCTAACCGCGAAATTCGGAATAGCCATCGTCTGAACCTTATTTCCCGCGTCTGCATCGCCAATCTGCATCTGAACATCCGCTGCGTTCACCTTTGCTCCCACTGCAAATGTAAGGCACAATGCGAAAGCCGCTGCAAATAATCCTATTGACTTTCTAAACTTCTTCATAAACATTACTCCTTTTGCTGTAAAAAATGTTTCGTGTTACCTGCCATAAGGATATCACAGATATACCCCTGTGGCAACTGTTTTTTTGTTTATTTTTCACAATTTAGTCACAATTTGTACACAATTATTATAATATTTTTACCACATGATGCTTGACCTTTTTTACTCTGTTGCCAGTATCCGCACGGCCCGGATGCCTTCTTCTATTTCTTCCATAGTATTAAAGTGAGAGAAGCTGAACCGCACCGCTCCCTGCTCTCTGGTACCGAGGGCCTCATGCATAAGGGGCGCGCAGTGGGCGCCGGCCCTGGTGGCGATGTCGAAGCGGGTCAGCAGTTCGTCGCTGACCTGACCGGAATCGTAATCGCCGATATTGAGTGCCACGATCGGGGCGCGCCGTCTCACACTGAAATCTCCATAGACGGTCACAGAAGGGATGTCCCGGATACCCTCGTAGAAGGTCTGCATCAGCATCTGTTCTTTTTCGTACAGCTTCTCCTGCCCTTCCCGTTTCAGATAGTCGAACGCCGCGCGCAGCCCCGCAATCCCGTGGGCGTTCAGGGTGCCCGCCTCCAGCGCGGTGGGCATATCGGCCGGATGGGTTTTGCTGTAGGAGCGGACGCCGCTGCCGCCGGCAAGAAGGGGGCGGATATCTACGCCCTCTCTTACCAGCAGACCGCCGGTTCCCTGCGGCCCCATCAGTCCCTTGTGGCCGGTAAAACAGAGGACAGAGATATTACATTTCTTCATATGAATGGGCAGGACGCCGGCTGTCTGGGAGGCGTCCACCACAAAAAGAAGCCCGTGTTTTCGGCAGAACTCTCCGATAAAGTCGAGATCCAGTACATTTCCTGTGAGATTGGACGCGTGGGTGCACACCACCGCCCGGGTGGAAGACCGTACATTTTTTTCAAAATCATCGTAGTCAATGTTTCCCTTTTTATCTGCCGGGAGGATGGTCAGTTCCACACCCCGCTCCTCCATGAGATACAGAGGGCGGAGCACGGAATTATGCTCCAGCGCCGTTGTGATCACGTGGTCGCCCGGCGAGAAGAGACCCTGAATGACAATATTCAGCGCCATGGTGGAATTCAGGGTAAAGGCCGTCCGCTCCGGACCGTCCCCGTGAAAGAGTTCGCAGAGCATCTCTCTTGCCGCATAGAGACTGCGCATGCCGGACAGGGCCGCCTCGTGGGCGCCCCGGGATGCATTTCCCAGGGTGAGGATGGCGTCCTTCACTGCCTCCGCCACCTCCGCGGGCTTATGCAGGGTCGTGGCCGCGTTGTCAAAATATATCATAACAATCACCTCGTTTTTCTGGCTGTTTCTATGAGATATTGTACCATTTCCGCCTTTTTCTTTACACCGGAATCTTATCAAAATCAACCAAAGGATTCCCTTTGAACATACAGCATTTTGTCCAAAGAATCCACCATGCATCCCTGTGAAAACCTTGACTTTTACCGTTTTTTTCTTTACAATAGCCATAGAATTGGTTTATTTTCAGTCATTATGTACAAATGGAGGATAAGTATTATGGCAGCAAAAATTTTAATGGTTGGCAGCATCATGATGGATCTGATCTTACAGATGCCTAGAATCCCTCACCCGAGCGAGAGTCTTCTTGGCACTTCCTATTCCAATGCGGGCGGCGGTAAGGGAAGCAACTCCGCAGTGGCCGCAGCCAAGGCGGGCGGCGACGTATCTGTCTGCGGTACGCTGGGACAGGACGCCAACGGGGAGGCTCTTCTTGGCATGCTGCAGGACGTGGGCATTGACGTATCCAACCTGAAGCTGAAAGAGGGAGCGAACACCGGTATGGCCGTTATCATGCTGGAAGAGGACGGCATGAACCGTCTCGCCATCTACACCGGCGCCAACAACGACACCTCACCGGAATCCGTGGAAGCCGCATTTAAGGATAAAGAGTATGACGCATTGATGATGCAGCTGGAGATTCCTCTGGAGAGCAATGTGCGGGCGTTTGAACTGGCCAAAGAGCGCGGTATGATCACCTGTCTGGACGCAGGCCCGGCGCAGGATTACCCGATTGAGAAGTTCCAGGGCATCACCATCCTCTCTCCGAACGAGACCGAGACCGAGGCCCTTGTGGGCATCCTTCCGAAAGATGACGAGACCTGCATCGAAGCGTGCAAGATTCTTCACGAGCGCTCCAACTGCAAATACGTTGTTTTGAAGATGGGAGATAAGGGTTCCTTTATCTACGGTGAGGGCATCTGCCAGATGGTTCCGACCTTCAAGGTGGAAGCCGTGGACCCGACCGCAGCCGGAGACTGCTTTACCGGTGTTTTGGTCAAACAGTTTACAGAGACCGGCGACATCGTTGCCGCAGCAAGATACGCCAGCGCAGCCGCAGCGATCTCCGTACAGCATCTGGGCGCACAGCCGTCTCTGCCGACAAAAGACGCCATCGACGCATTTCTCGCAGAGCGGGCATAATAAAGATATTTACCGGCTGTCCTTCACGGGCAGCCGCTTTTTATTTGGCCCGAAATGCACAGAGGGCTTGTATTCGCCCTGAAAAAATGGTAAGATAACCTGATTACATTTTTCGAAACTGTACAGCCATGCGCCTGTCGGCGCAAAAATGTTGCTGAATAATCACTATTCTTAAGAATCAGAAAGGAATGTCCTTCTCATGAGAAACGATGAAAAAATAGACATCCAGCTCAATGAAGCTTCCGAAGAAGAACTGACTGCGGAGGAGCTTGCGCAGCAGCACTACAATACCGCTCTCAGATATATCAATATCGCAGAACATATGAAGCAGTTTGAAGAGCAGGATAAGTATTACCACCGGGCCATCAAGTACCTGCGGCGCGCCCGGCCTTATATGGAAGTCCGGCCGCTGCTCCGCGATCTCCGCAAGAAAAAGTACGCCGCCCGGGCGGAGGGGAAGATCGCACTTTACGAAGAGGCCTGCCAGATTCGCGACCGGGCCAGGACGCCGGAAGATTACTATTCTGCCCAGACTGTTTTCGAGCGGATCCACCGCCACGAATTAAAGCATAAGATTCCGAAGCGGAAGGTCAGCGAAGAACTTTACGAACGTCTTGGCAAATGTACGGACTCCGAGCAGCAGGCCGCTGCCTGCGGAGAGATGGCCGCAAAGAAGGCTGCGGAAATGAAACGGCACAGTCTCTGGGTGAGCCTCGGCTTCATTGCCGTCATCATCGCCCTGCTGGCTTTCTCAAGAACGACCGCTTTTTATCAGTGCGCCGGAGCCGCCCTCTCCCTGTTTGGCGATCATGAGACCGCATGGCACTGCTATCAGATTGCTTACGAACGCACCGGCAGCGACGATGATTACGCCGATTATCAGGAACAGAGATATGAGGCCGCTCTCGCCGCCCAGGACAGTGATAACGAAGATTCTGCAGACGCCGCTTATGCCGGATTTTACACACTGGCCCGCGAGAATTATAAAGACAGCGCCGACCACCTGACCGCCCTGGAGAAAGAAGACATCCGCCAGGCTGAGCTGGGCGACATTGTGATGTTTGCCAATCTGGAATGGCGTGTTCTGGACCGGACAGAAGATCAGGCCCTCCTTATCAAAGATAAGTCCATCACGGATATCGCCTTTCAGTCTGAGGACAGTCCGTGCACATGGGAGACTTCTTCCATCCGCCGCTGGCTCAACAGCAACTTCCTTGAAGAGAATTTCGCGGAGGCTGAGATCAACATTTTAAAGGACACCAATGTCATCGCGGAGGACAACCCGGTCTATCATACTTCCGCCGGAAAGGACACCGTGGATAAGGTCTTTTTGTTAAGTTCCAGCGAGGCCGCCGGATATTACGACACCCTCCACGGCACCGAAACCTGCTGGTGGCTGCGGACGCCGGGTGCCAATGAAGGCTCCATGGCCTTTGTCTACCCGAACCGCACCGTGATGAATTACGGATACGACTGTACCGACGATACATTTTCTGTAAAACCGGTTATGTGGGTGGATATCAGCCAGTGATTGCCTGCGTCGGGAAGTGACCATCTGACCCTGACATAAGCGCGGTTTCCCTCATTTGCTTTCGGTATATCCGCATTTTGGTGTTGACAAAGATTTTCAAATATGCAATGATATAGACAGTTTTAAGAATTTGCCGGGGAGGAGTTCTTCTTTTCGACAAGACATTTAAAGCATATCCGGTCGCTGACGGATTTGTGAGCGTACACAGTGTGACCGGAGGGCAGCATATCCGCTGTCTGTTATCAGCCGACCGTCTGGGCAGCTTCTTTGAAGCTGCCCTTTTTGTTTACACGAAACGATATAAGAATCCGCGTACTGCGGCGCTATTCAAAAAGAGAAAGGAATGTATTTATGAAGACAGATATTCAGATTGCACAGGAAGCGACCATGCTGCCAATCCGCGACGTAGCGGCCAAATACGGCATCGGTGAAGATGATTTGGAATTGTACGGAAAATACAAGGCAAAGTTTTCCGATGAACTGTTAAATGAGATTGAGGACCGCCCGGACGGCAAGCTGGTTCTGGTGACCGCCATCAACCCGACGCCGGCCGGCGAAGGCAAGACTACCACCAGCATCGGTCTGGCACAGGCTCTGGCCAAGCTTGATAAGAAATGTCTCCTGGCTCTCCGCGAGCCGTCCCTCGGTCCTTGCTTCGGCATCAAGGGCGGCGCTGCCGGCGGCGGATACGCGCAGGTCGTTCCGATGGAAGACCTGAACCTTCACTTTACCGGCGACTTCCACGCCATCACCTCCGCCAACAACCTGCTGGCCGCCATGCTGGACAACCACATTCAGCAGGGCAACGAACTGCGCATCGACACCAGACAGGTAATCTGGAAACGGTGTCTCGATATGAACGACCGCGCTCTCAGAAACATCGTCATCGGTCTCGGTAAGAAAGCCGACGGCTTCGTGCGCGAGGATCATTTTGTCATCACTGTGGCAACAGAGATCATGGCTATCCTCTGTCTGGCCAATGATATGAAAGACTTAAAAGAGCGTCTGTCCCGCATCATCGTGGCCTACGATCTGGACGGCAACCCGGTGACCGCCGGACAACTTAAGGCAGTGGGCGCCATGGCCGCCCTCCTGAAGGACGCCATCAAACCGAACCTGATCCAGACCCTTGAGAACACCGGCGCCATCGTCCACGGCGGTCCGTTCGCCAACATCGCCCACGGCTGCAACAGTGTCCGCGCCACAAAGAGCGCGCTGAAACTGGCCGACATCGTCATCACCGAGGCAGGCTTCGGCGCTGACCTGGGCGCAGAGAAATTTATGAATATTAAATGTCGGATGGCCGGCCTGAAACCGGACGCAGTCGTTCTGGTTGCCACCGTCCGCGCGTTAAAATACAACGGCGGCGTGCCGAAGGATCAGCTCTCCACCGAGAACCTTGACGCGCTGGCAAAGGGCATCTGCAACCTCGAAAAGCACATCGAGAACCTGCAGAAGTTCGGCGTTCCGATCGTTGTGACCCTGAACTCCTTCCTCACCGACACCCAGGCAGAATACGAATATATCCGCAATTTCTGTGAGGAGCGGGGCTGTGAATTCGCTCTCTCCGAAGTATGGGCCAAAGGCGGCGAAGGCGGTATCGCCCTGGCAGAAAAGGTACTGTCTACTCTCGATACAAAGAAGAGCGACTTTCACGTACTGTACCCGGATGAGATGCCATTAAAAGAGAAGATCAACACCATCGCCAGAGAAATCTACGGCGCCGACGGAGTCAACTTCGACCCGGCTGCAGAGAAGATGCTTGATAAGCTCACCGACCTGGGCTTCGGCAATCTGCCGGTCTGCATGGCAAAAACCCAGTACTCCCTCTCGGACGACCAGACCAAACTGGGCCGCCCGCAGGGCTTCAACATCAGCGTCCGCGACGTCTTCGTCAACGCCGGCGCAGGCTTTGTCGTAGCCCTCACCGGAGCCATCATGACCATGCCTGGCCTGCCGAAGAAACCGGCCGCATTCGGCATCGATGTGGACGACGATGGAAAGATTACGGGGCTGTTCTAGTCCATCCAGCAAAAGACAGTATAGATTTTATATTCATTTCATAATGTTTGACAAAGAAATATTGTC
>DXEQ01000316.1 GCA_019114885.1 Candidatus Anaerobutyricum stercoripullorum | reverse complement strand
GGCCATCAGGACGGAAAAAAAGAGGAATGCTTTGATTGCAGATGTATCATCTGAAAATGAGATAGCGGAGCGATATGAACGGTATAGAGGTATCATCAAGAATTTTACCTTAATGTCCGATACCTTCATGAGAAATGTATTCAAACACATGGAGTGTGTGGAGTATGTTCTCCAGGTTATCATGGACAGAAAAGACCTGCGTGTGGTGAACAGCGTTGTACAGAAGGATTATAAGAACCTGCAAGGACGGTCGGCTATACTGGATTGTGTAGCCCGGGATGTTGAGAACAAAAGATATGATGTTGAGGTTCAGCAGAAAAATGAAGGGGCATCACCGAAGCGGTCGCGGTATCATAGTGGCCTTGTTGATATGAACACACTGGAAGCAGGACATGAATTTGAAGAACTGCCGGACAGTTACGTGATATTTATTACCCGGGGAGATGTTTTGGGACTTGGACTTCCGGTTGGTCATATTGGCAGAAAGATAGAGGAAGTCGATCAAGATTTCGGAGACGGCTCTCATATCATATATGTGAATGCAGCGATGCAGGATGAGGAGACGGAATTGGGGCGTTTGATGCATGATTTCCACTGTAAAGATGCCAGTGAGATGTACAGCGAAGTGCTGGCGAAGAGAGTACGGGAATTAAAGGAGACAGAGGAAGGGGTGTATAGTATGTGTCAGGAGATGGATGAGATTTATAACGAAGGAATACTGCGTGGCGAAAAAATCGGAGAAAAGCGTGGTGAAGAACGCGGAGAGAAAAAGGCCAAGAAGGCAACGGCGATATCTCTGGCAGAGATGGGGCTGCCCGTGGAGCAGATAGCCCGGGGAGTGAAGGAAAGCGTGAGCATTGTGCAGGTGTGGATTGCAGAAGGGGTGACAGCGGCGGAATGATTGCTGTCGTTTGATTTGGAAGATGATTTCTTGACAAAATAAGCAACAGAAACTCAATATAATGATAAAATTTCATATTGTGACATGGTTTGCTACATAAAATGCATTTGTGCATTGGGGTAATGTTTGGTATAATCAATGGGGCCAAAGGGTTACTGGCAGAGACTTATGAGAAAAAATTATGGGAAGAAAATGTACAGGCAGGCTGAAAGGATTATTGTTTGAGATTTCAATTTTTGTGGGAGTTCATAAAAGATAATTGTTATAGTATGCTGTTGGTGTGGCTGCTTTTGTTTGTCTTTTGCAAGTGGGCAGCGGCGGGGAAGGGCGAAGGCTTTCGGATGTCACGGCAAATGTACCGGTGTTTTATAGGACTCTCTTTTGTTATTTATGTGTTGATTTTACTGTATGTGACGATATTCAGCCGGGAGCCGTTTGCGGAGAGGCATATAATGCTGAGTTTTCTCTGGGAGTATCGGCTGGCGCTGGCAGGTAGTAGGTACTGGGTGCTGCAGATTCTCAATAATATCATTCTTTTTGTACCCATGGGTGTTCTGTATGGGGAACTCAGCAGAAAGAGGACCTGGTGGAGAGCGTTGCTGCTGGGAGCGGGGGCGTCGGCGTTTATTGAAGGTATGCAGTTTGTGTTAAAGGCAGGTCTTTGTGAGACGGATGATGTGTTTAATAATACCATTGGAATGATGTTGGGGTATATTTTTTGGCTGTTTTGTGGTAAAATATTGCGATACTATGGTTTTAAGCCCTGAACTCTGGCGTGGAGCAGTTTTTAGTTATTATGCAGTGATGCATGGCATAAGATACAGGGCTTTGTAATATTAGAGAAATGCTTATTTTGTAAAGGAGAAAATATTATGTGTGGAATTGTAGGATACGTGGGAGAGAGTCAGGCGGCGCCGCTGCTTTTGCATGGATTGTCTAAGCTGGAATACCGGGGATATGATTCGGCCGGTATCGCGGTACGGAATGAGAGTACCGGAGATATCCAGATTATCAAGGCAAAGGGTCGGCTGCACGCGCTGTCGGAGAAGACCGATGACGGTCACGCAGTGACTGGCACCTGCGGAATCGGCCATACCCGCTGGGCGACCCATGGGGAGCCGTCGGAGGTGAACGCGCATCCGCATTGTACGGAGGATAAGTCCATTGTGCTGGTGCACAACGGTATCATTGAGAATTACCAGGAGATCCGGGAGAAGCTGCTGAAGGCCGGCTATACATTTTATTCGGAGACAGATACGGAGATCGCTACGAAGTTGATCGATTATTATTATAAGAAGACGGGCACACCGCTGGAGGCTTTGAGCCGTGCCATGCTGCGTATCCGGGGTTCCTATGCGTTTGGTATCCTGTTCGCGGATTATCCGGGCAAAGTTTTTGCGGCCCGTAAGGACAGCCCGCTGATCATCGGAAAAAATGAGACGGGACATTTTATCGCGTCAGATGTGCCGGCGATCCTGGACAGTGTGCGGAATGTTTACTATATCGATAATCTGGAGATCGCGGAGCTGTCCCGGGAGGAAGTTCATTTCTACGATATCGACCGGAATGAGATCGAGAAAGAGCTGGTGGAGATCAAATGGAATGAGGAAGCCGCGGAAAAAGGCGGTTATGAGCATTTCATGCTGAAGGAGATCTTTGAGCAGCCGAAGGCAGTCCGTGATACCATGAACGCTTATATCAAAGACGGCCGCATCGACTTTTCTTCTGTGGGCCTGGACGATGAGATCATCCGGAATCTGGAGAGAGTGTACATCGTAGCCTGTGGTTCTGCTTATCATGTGGGTATGGCGGCAAAATATGTCATCGAGTCCATGAGTGATATCTCCGTGGAGGTGGATCTGGGGTCCGAGTTCCGGTACCGGGATCCGAAGCTGGCGAAGAATTCCATCGTCATCATCATTTCCCAGTCCGGAGAGACTGCGGACAGCATCGCTGCCCTGCGTCTGTCTAAGGAAAAGGGTGTGCCGGTCCTTGGTATTGTCAATGTGGTGGGTTCCAGCATTGCCCGGGAGAGTGATTATGTGCTCTATACGTATGCCGGACCGGAGATCGCCGTGGCAACGACCAAGGCGTACAGCACGCAGCTGATCGCGGTGTATCTGCTGGCAGTGCAGGCCGGTCATGTACAGGGCGTTCTCACAGATGAGCAGTATGCGGCTTACCTGAAGGAACTGGCGACCCTGCCGGATAAGATTCAGAAGGTGCTGGATGACAAAGAGCGGATCCAGTGGTTTGCCAGCAAATACTCCAATGCAAAGGACGTTTTCTTCATCGGCCGTGGTTTGGATTATGCCATTTGCCAGGAGGGCAGCCTGAAAATGAAGGAGGTCAGCTATGTACATTCCGAGGCGTATGCGGCCGGCGAGCTGAAGCATGGTACGATCAGTCTGATCGAGGATGGTACTCTTGTGGTTGGCGTGCTGACGCAGAGCGACCTGTACGAGAAGACCATCAGCAACCTGGTGGAAGTGGGCAGCCGCGGCGCTTATCTGATGGCGGTGACCACCTATGGCAACTACAGTATTGAAGATACGGCGGACTTTACAGTTTATGTGCCGAAGACAGACGAGTGTTTTGCCACGACTCTGGCGATCATCCCTCTGCAGCTGATGGGGTACTATGTGAGTGTGGCCCGTGGGCTGGACGTGGATAAGCCGCGGAACCTGGCGAAGTCTGTGACGGTGGAATAAAGAACAGTGAAGTGAGGAAGAGATGGCAGAGATAAATGATCTGGCAGCGGTTGCAGCGTACTCTTCTCTTGTGGACGCCCTGCGGGCAGTATTCGGTGGAGAGACGGAAATCACGGAACAAAAGCGGGTATACGGCGGGGATATTAACGACGCCTATGAACTGCATTTGTCCGGCGGCCGGCGGATTTTTATGAAGACCAATCAGATAAATAATTATCGGTTTTTTGAGACAGAAGCGCGGGGACTGGAAGCCCTGCGTTCTGCCTGCGCCATCGGTGTGCCACAGCTGCTGGGCATCGGTACGGACCGGCAGCGGGGATTCTCATTTTTGTTGCTGGAATATATGGAGAGCGCGTCTCCGATAAAAGATTACTGGGAAGTGTTCGGGCAGCAGCTGGCACAGATGCACCTGGCGGACTGCATAGATTTTGTGCAGACGCATCTGCCGGAAGGGAAGGCATCTGCCGGAGGAGAAGCCAGATACGGTTTTGTGGAAGATAATTATATCGGCGCCACGGTGCAGAAGAATACGCCGAAAGGCAGCTGGATCGAGTTTTACAGGGACTGCCGTCTGCTGCCGCAGATAAAAATGGCGGACAGGTATTTTGATTCAGGCCTTCGGAAGAAGTTGGACAGGCTGCTCAGTCATCTGGACAGCTATATCCGGGAACCGGAATTCCCTTCTCTGGTTCACGGAGACTTGTGGGGCGGCAATGTGCTGTGCGGCAATGACGGCCGGGCGTGGCTCATTGATCCGGCGGCCTACGTGGGAGACTTCGAGACGGATCTGGCCATGACGGAGCTGTTCGGAAGATTTCCTCAGATATTTTATGAGGCTTACCACGAGGTGAATCCTGTGGAAAGCGGATACCGGCAGAGGAAAAAGATATACCAGCTGTATCATTTGCTGAATCACCTGAATCTGTTTGGGCGCTCGTATCTGGGAAGCGTGGCGACGGTTCTGGAGGAACTGTGAGTGGGAGTGTACATTTCCTCATTTCCTCGGAGAAAAGTTTAGTTTCTAAGCCGGTATACGGTCACTGCGTAAGCGCCTAATCTCCCGTACGCATTCCCAACTTCGCATTTCTGTGCCATAATCATAAGCAGGCACTTTGCTCTATTCTTTGCCAGAGAGCAAGCGTTTTACTT
>DXEQ01000315.1 GCA_019114885.1 Candidatus Anaerobutyricum stercoripullorum | reverse complement strand
TATGCACCTTAAACCAGGCCACACGCCATCCCATCATAACGTAGGCGGCGGCGTGGGCCTTCGGGAACATGTATTTGATCTTGCGGCAGGAACCGATGTACCATTCCGGCACGCCGTGGGAGAGCATCGTCTCCACCCACTCGTCCTTCAGCCCCTTTCCCTTCCGAACGGATTCCATAATGGTGAAGGACTCTTCTTTATCCAGTCCCATATTAATAAGGTAAGTCATGATATCGTCACGACAACAGATGGCTGTGGAAATCTCCGCCTGCCCGGTCTCGATAAGTGTCTGGGCGTTGCCAAGCCACACGTCCGTTCCGTGGGACAGACCAGAAATGCGCACCAGGTCAGAAAAGCACTGCGGGTTCGTGTCTTTTAACATCTGCATGACGAAGTCCGTGCCGAACTCCGGCACGCCGAGGGATCCCATCTCCACACCGCCGATATCTTCCGGGGTGATTCCGAGGATCTCGGTCCCATGAAACAGCTCCATGACGTCCTTGTCATCGAGGGGAATCGTCTTGGCGTCTATGCCTGTCAGGTCCTCCAGGCGCCGGATCATGGTGGGATCATCGTGTCCGAGGATATCAAGTTTTAACAGGTTGTGGTCGATGGAATGGTACTCAAAATGTGTGGTGATGATGTCCGTGTTCACATCGTTGGCGGGGTGCTGGATGGCGGTAAAATCATAGATCTCATGCTCATGGGGCACGACGATGATTCCGCCCGGGTGCTGCCCGGTCGTCCGCTTTACGCCGGTGCACCCTTCCGCCAGCCGTTCCATCTCACAGCGTCGCTTGTGAATACCCCGCTCTTCAAAATATTTCATCACATAGCCGTAGGCGGTCTTCTCCGCCAGCGTACCGATGGTCCCGGCGCGAAAGGCGGAACCTTCCCCGAAGATCACCTCCACATATTTATGGGCTTTCGCCTGGTATTCACCTGAAAAATTCAGGTCGATATCCGGCTCCTTGTTGCCCTTGAATCCGAGGAATGTCTCGAAAGGAATATCGTGTCCTTCTTTTAAAAGTTTCGTGCCGCAGACCGGGCAGTCCCGGTCCGGCATGTCGCAGCCGGACATACCTTTCATGGTGTAAGGTTTCACATACTCGGAATCGAAGTCCACAAAGTGGCAGTTCGGGCAAATGTAATGGGCGGACAGCGGATTGACCTCCGTGATGCCCGACATGGTCGCCACGAAGGAAGAGCCGACGGAACCCCGGGAGCCGACCAGATAGCCGTGGTCGTTGGAATCCTTTACCAGCTTCTGGGCAATGATATACATGACGGCGAAGCCGTTGGAGATGATGGAATGAAGTTCTCTGTCCAGTCTCTCCTTCACGATATCCGGCAGCGTCGGCCCGTAAATCTCGTGCGCCCGGTTGTAGCAGATCTCTGTCAGCTCCTTATCCGAATTCGGGATGACCGGAGGACATTTGTCCGGATGCACCGGAGAGATTTTCTCAATCATATCCGCGATCTTGTTGGTGTTAGTGATAACCACCTCTCTCGCCTTCTGCTCTCCCAGATAGGCAAACTCATCGAGCATCTCCTCGGTGGTGCGGAAATAAAGCGGCGCCTGATTGTCGGCGTCGGCAAAACCTTTCCCCGCCATGAGGATACGCCGGTACTGTTCATCCTCGGGATTTAAGAAATGGACGTCGCAGGTGGCGACCACCGGTTTATGATACTGTTCTCCCAGCTCCACGATCTTCCGGTTATAATTTTGCAGATCCTCCACCGTCTTTGCGTCATACCGGTCGCTTTCCAGCATGAAGGCGTTGTTGCCGATGGGCTGAATCTCCAGATAATCATAAAAATTTACGATCCGGGCGATTTCTTCCTCGCTCTTTCCCCGGATGATCGCCTGGAACAGTTCTCCCGCCTCGCAGGCGGAACCGAGGATCAGCCCCTCCCGGTACTTTTCGATCAGACTCTTCGGCATCCTCGGACGCCGGTTAAAATAATCCAGATGGGAGGCAGACACCAGACGGTTCAGGTTCACCCGCCCGGTCTCATTTTTGATCAGGATGATGCCATGGTAAGTGGCCGCCTTCTTGATGAGATCCGCCGATGTGCTTCCCATGCCGTTTAATTCTTCCAGAGTGTGTACGTCCCGCTCCCGGAGCATTTCCACAAAACGCAGAAAAACTTCCGCCGTCACCCGGGCGTCATCCACCGCCCGGTGGTGATGCTCCTGTTTGATGCCCAGATGTTTGCAGACCGTATTTAATTTGAACCGGTTCAGCTGCGGCAGCAGAAGTCTCGCCATCTGCACCGTATCAAGCACTGTGAAATCGTGTTCATACCCCAGCCGGTCGGCGTTCGCCTCAATAAAGCTCACGTCAAACTCCGCGTTGTGGGCGACGAGAGAACATCCCTCACAAAAGGCAAGAAACTCCGGCAGAATCGTCTCGATATCCTCCGCTCCCGCCACCATGGCGTCGTCAATGCTCGTCAGTTCCGTGATCCGCAGCGGAATCGGGCGTTTCGGGTTGACAAAGACGCTGTAGTGATCCACAATCTCCCCGTTTTGTACTTTGACGGCGCCAATCTCAATAATGGCGTCATGGACCGGGCTGAATCCCGTCGTCTCCAGGTCAAATACCACAAAACTGTCGGAAAGACTCTGGCCTTTCGCGTTGGTGACCAGTTTTTTCAGGTCATCCACAAAATAACCTTCCACCCCGTAGATGATCTTAAACGGCTCGTCCATGGTAATGCAGTGATTGGCGATCGGAAACGCCTGCAGTACTCCGTGATCGGTGATAGCCATGGCCGGGTGTCCCCATTCCTTCGCTGTCTGAATGACCTTTTTGATATCCACCACGCTGTCCAGATCACTCATCACTGTGTGCAAATGCAGTTCCACCCGCTTTTCCAGGCTTTTATCCATCCGCTTTTCCCGAAAATCCGGGATCGGCTTGATACCGGTAATGGAGGACATGGTGATATCCCGCTCGAAGGTATCCATCCGCGGCATTCCTTTTACTTTATAGAACTTTCCTTTTTGAAAGGAATCCAGGAACTCCGGCAACTGTACATTTTTCAGAAACACCTTTCCCACGATCGTGTCGGTAAAATCTGTGATCCGGAAACTGACAATGGTCCTCTCCCGGCGGATCTCCCGGATATCCAGACCGATGATCTGCCCTCGGATGACACATTCGCCGATCTCATCCACGATTTCCTCAATCAGAACGATCTCACCGTCACAGTCTTTTCCGTAGATGATATCCGGATCCTTCTGTCTCTTTGCGTAACCGCCGAACTCCTTCCGTCTGGCTCTCTCCTCGAAAAAGTTGGCGGAATAGCCGCCGCTCTTTTTTGCCGGCTTCTGACCGCCGTCTTCCTTCTCCCCCTCTTTTTCTTTCGAACCGCCCCGCTCGGCTTCGGCCTTCTCAATCTGTTCCATGACCATGCCGACCTCCAGGTTGAGTTTGTGATTCCGCGCCTTATAAAATGCATTTTTTGCGTCGTCGGTAAAATCAAATCCCACCTGAATCTCTTTTCCAAAACGATGCGCGTACATTTCCTCCAGATACTGCTTCAGCTTTACGGACTTATTTCTGGCGAGGAAAGAATCCTCCAGCAGAATGGTCATGATATTCCCGTCAAAGCCCCACTCGCAATGAAGGAACAGGCTGTATTCCACCTGTCCC
>DXEQ01000314.1 GCA_019114885.1 Candidatus Anaerobutyricum stercoripullorum | reverse complement strand
CACCAGGGCGTCGGTGGTCCGCGAGGTGATCAGCTTCTCAATGGATATCTGCGAATATTTATCAAAAAA
The DNA here is from genome assembly GCA_019114885.1 of Candidatus Anaerobutyricum stercoripullorum. Lineage (GTDB taxonomy): Bacteria > Bacillota > Clostridia > Lachnospirales > Lachnospiraceae > Anaerobutyricum > Anaerobutyricum stercoripullorum. Next base: position 6,024 of record DXEQ01000314.1, on the reverse strand, counting down.
CGCCTTCTTGTAATTCAGATCGAAGGGCTGCTTATAATGATTGATCACGATTCGCAGACAATAATTGATCAGATCGATCTCATAAGACTTCAGGATTAATTTCATAAAACGGCGCTGTTTCTGTCCGCCGAACCGGTACAGCTTCGTGTAATCATGGTACAGAGACTGTATCAGCACCTTCTCAATATTGCCTCTGTGGATCTGCTCCTCCTTAAGCGTCTCAAGCACATCCGCATAGGCAGTATTCTTCTTAAGATAATCCACAATATCAGGCACGCTGGGAAGGCCGGCAATGAGCGTAAACTGTTCCGGCTTCAGCAGCTTGCCCTCCATGGCGCGGACCTTGGTGACGATGCCGCTGTAAGCAAGTAAATTTCCCATAGGCTACACCTCTGTGATCCTCTTTAATATACTCCTGGCATACTCTGTATGCCGCTCGTCATACTCCTTTTGAAGCGCCCGGACCTCCCGGTCGCCCGCCCCGTTTTCCCCGTTGAGAAGACCTGCCGTCTCTCTCTCAAGCCTGGCCTGAATGGCCTCCAGCTTCTTTCTTGTCTGCTCCTGCAGCGCCGCATCAAAGCTCTTCGTCTTCTCATCGTATTCCCGGTTAAGCGCCTCTTTTTCTTCCTCCGCGTGATTCACAATGGAGGCGGCGGTCTCTTCGATCTCCGTCAGTCTGTTCAACACTGAGCCCATATCAAACCTCCTCGCAATATTTTAAAAAAAGCAGGTCAAAAAAGTAAAAATAACCAAATTACGTCAGGAAAATCCCCCGACTTTCGTTAGTATAGCACAGTCCGAATGAAATCACAACACGGGAAATTCTTTCTTAGCCAAAGCAAAGCCTGACAGAAATCCCGGCGAGATTCCTGTAAAAATAAAAAGAGCCCTGCCGACCGCATCAAAACCAGAGTACGGTCATGCAGAGCTGTATTATATTTTGTCACAGATAACAGGGTTTCACACCTGATCAGTATGCTTTTCCGAAATATACCTCGCATTTTGCCGGCTTGCCGCAGTGTACGCAGACGTCGCCATGCTTCTCCTGCTCAAACGGCATGCAGCGGGTCGTCGCGCCGGTCTCTTCCTTGATGGCCTCCTCACAGGCTCTGTCGCCACACCACATCGCGCGGATGAATCCCTGTTTTGTATTCAGAAGCTCCTGGAACTCATCCCAGTTATGAGCCACATGGGTGTTGGCGTCCAGATGTGCTTTGGCTCTGTCGTACATATCCTTCTGCATCTCTTCCAGAACTTCGCCCAGACGTACCGGCAGTTCATCGATGGATACCACGATCTTCTCGCGGGTATCACGGCGGACAATGACAGCCTGATTCTTCTCGATATCCTTCGGACCGATCTCGATACGGGTCGGAATACCCTGGATCTCCTGCTCGCTGAACTTCCATCCCGGAGACTTGTCGGAATCGTCCACCTTGACAGAATAATCGGACTTCAGCATATCACGAAGCGCATATGCCTTATCCAGCACGCCTTCTTTCTTCTGCTGGATCGGGATGATCATCGTCTGCACCGGAGCGATTCTCGGCGGCAGCACAAGACCGCTGTCATCGCCATGCACCATGATGATGGCGCCAATGATTCGTGTGGACATACCCCAGGAAGTCTCGTAAACCGGAACAAGCTTATTCTCCTTGTTGGCATACTGGATACCGAACGCTTCCGCGAAACCGGAACCAAAGTTATGGCTGGTACCGGACTGCAGCGCCTTGCCGTCATGCATCAGCGCCTCGATGGTGTAGGTCGCCTCCGCACCGGCAAACTTCTCTTTCTCTGTCTTCTTACCCTTCACCAGAGGAATCGCCAGAATCTCCTCACAGAAGTCCGCATAAACATTGAGCATCTGCTCTGTTCTCTCCTCCGCTTCCTCCGGAGTCGCATGGAAGGTATGTCCCTCCTGCCATAAGAACTCAGCGGAGCGCAGGAACGGACGGGTTGTCTTCTCCCAACGGAGCACGGAACACCACTGATTGTACACCACCGGCAGATCTCTGTGGGAATGTACGATGTCCTTCACATGATCACAGAACAGCGTCTCAGAGGTCGGACGGATACACAGTCTCTCGGCAAGTTCCTCCTCGCCGCCCTTTGTCACCCAGGCAACTTCCGGCGCGAATCCTTCCACGTGATCCTTCTCCTTCTGCAGGAGTCCTTCCGGAATCAGCATCGGCAGGTAGACATTCTCCACGCCGGTCTCCTTAAATCTTCTGTCCAGTTCTTTTTGAATATTCTCCCAGATTGCGTATCCTCTCGGACGGATGATCATACATCCCTTCACATTAGAATAGGATACCAGTTCCGCCTTGGTCACCACATCGGTATACCACTGGGCAAAATCCTCGTCCATCGGAGTGATCGCTTCCACAAGCTTCTTTTCTTTCGCCATAATTCTTTCCTTTCCTGTATTTCTCACATTATGATAACGATCCGGCCAGGCGATCAAAAACCGTCATTCGGATCGGCATGCTGTCACCATGATCTCCGGCCGCCCTCTTTTTTAAAAGCGGCGTTTCTTCTATATATAATATCATAAACATACCGATTTATTTTAGAATACAGGCTTGTTTTTGTCAATATAATGAAGAAGGAAATCCTTGTGCAAGTTCATTTTCCATCCCTTTTTACATTGAAAAAGCAGGTTGATCGCTCCCGCAAATCAATCCTGCTCTGATACGCTTTATATAAATCTAATATGCTTCCACATCCATCATCTCAAAGGCCTCGCCCTGCGGTTCGGTCTTGAATACCAGTTCCTCACCGGTGACCGGATGACGGAACGCCAGCCTGGTGGAATACAGGCCGAGCTGCATGTATTTTTTCTTTGTCTTTTGATACTTCGGATTGTATTTGGTATCTCCGTACAGACCGAAGCCCCGGGAAGCAAACTGTACCCGGATCTGGTGGTGACGTCCGGTATGGAGAATCACCAGCACCCAGGAATAGACGCCGTCTTTGAGCTCAATCTGATCGATGAGTTCGTAGTCCAGCTCCGCATGGCGGGCTCCCTCCGTTCCTGCCGGAACCACACTGGTTGTGTTGGTCTTTCCGTCCCGGAGCAGCTCATCCTCAAAGGTCCCGAATTCTTCCGACAATGCGCCGCAGACAATAGCCTGATAGTATTTCTCAAATTCATGATGTTGAATCTGTTCGCTCAGGGCTGCGGCAGTCTCCTTTGTCTTGGCAAACACCATCAGTCCTCCCACCGGTCGGTCCAGTCGATGGACTGCGGTCAGATACGGCTCCTGCTCGCCATCCTGCTGTTCGAACAGATAATGTTTTAAGTAGGTCTCCACATCGATATTCTTCGTTGCGTCCGGCTGCACCGGCATTCCCGCCGGCTTGTCGCAAACCAGAATACTCTCATCTTCAAATATTATAGGAATCTTTTTCTTTCCTGCCATTTTACAAACTCCTCGCTCTTGCGGCATCATCCATCTGGAAACGATATCCCGCTCCCCACACAGTCTCAATCAGACCGGACGCGCCCGCATATTTCTCCAGCTTCTGACGAATCTTCTTGATGTGCACAGTCACTGTCGCCACATCCCCGATGGAATGCATGCCCCAGACTTCCCGGAACAGTTCTTCCTTGGAGTACACCCGATTGGGATGAGACGCCAGAAAATCCAGCAGATCAAACTCTTTCATCGTAAAGGGAATCTCTTCCTCCCCTGCGGAAACCCGTCTTGCCGTGCGGTCAATGCAGACCTGATCCCGGACGATACAGTCGTTCTCCGGATCTCTCCTGCTGGTAAGCCGCTTATACTGACTCAGATTCGCCTTCACTCTGGCTACCAGTTCATTGGGTGGGAAAGGTTTCGTCACATAGTCGTCCGCTCCCACGCCCAGCCCCCGCACCTTATCAATCTCATTCTGTCTGTGGGAGACAATGAGAATCGGGATATCCCGGCGGCTGCGAAGCTCCCTGCACAGATCAAATCCGTCCAGATCTTCAAGATCCAGTTCTGTTATGACCAGATTAATGTCATCCTGCAAGGCTCTCTGAAACCCGGATACTCCGCTTTCTTCAATTGTCACTTCATATGAACTGATCTCCAGATAATCACGTTCCAACGCTGTTGTGGAAGTATCTTTGTCGATGATCAAAATATGTTCCATAATATACCTGCACCTTGCTTTCCTTCTCTCGGTAATTCCTGTCAACACGGTATATTATAACATATCATTCTGGTTTTTTCTCCCGGTTTTTATAAATTGTTTATTTATTTTTTCTTTTTGCTTGTAATTTTTTGTTATAACCCAAAAAATATCTACAATTATTTCTTCATTTTATTTTAAATATTTTATAAACAGGGTTCTTTTTCAAATGTATTATTATCTTTTTTCTGCACGGTAACTCAAAATATAAGAAAGCAGTTCGTGGGCCGCCTCCTCTTTCGTCATCAGCGGCAGCGCCCGCTCTTCCTTCTTTGTGATGATGGTGATCAGATTGGTGTCCGTGGCAAATCCAGCTCCCTCATCCTTGACATTGTTGGCAGCAATCATGTCCAGCTTTTTCTTTGTGAGCTTCTTCCGGGAATTCTCCAGCATGTTCTGAGTCTCCATGGAGAATCCGCAGATAACCTGATCTTCCCTCCGGTGCTCCGCCACATACCCGAGGATATCCTGTGTCCGTTCCAGAGAAATACTCATATCTCCCTCTGTCTTTTTTACCTTTTCTTCGCTGACACTGGCCGGACGGTAGTCCGCCACTGCCGCGGACTTTATGAGAATATCCTGCTCATCCAGATGATCGCGGACCGCCTCAAACATTTCCTGCGCTGTCACCACCGGAACCATCTTCACAAAAGGCACCGGTTCCAGAGCCGTCGGTCCGGATACGAGCGTCACATCGGCGCCCCGGAGCATGGCCCTTCTCGCGATGGCGTACCCCATCTTTCCGGAAGAATGATTCGTGATATAGCGCACCGGGTCGATGGCCTCCTGCGTTGGTCCTGCCGTCACCATCACGCGCAGTCCCTTCATGTCTTTCTCGCAGGCCAGTTCCCGGAGAATATATTGATACAACGTCTCCGGTTCCGGCATCTTTCCGGCTCCGGTATCGCCGCAGGCCAGATAACCCACTGCCGGCTCCACAATCTCATAACCGTATTTTCTCAGAATCTCCAGATTATCCTGCAGAATCGGATTCTCAAACATATGTACATTCATGGCCGGGGAGAAGATTACCTTACCCGGGCAGGCCATGATGGTGGTGGTCAGCATATCGTCCGCGATTCCGTGGGCCACCTTGCCGATCACGTTGGCAGAAGCCGGGGCGATCATCATCACATCCGCCTGCTGTGCCAGCGACACATGCTCCACCTGGAATTCAAAATTCCTGTCAAAGGTATCCACGATACATTTATGGTTGGTCAGCGTCTCAAATGTGATCGGGTTGATAAAGTTCGTTGCGTTCCTGGTCATGATCACATGCACATCGCAGTGCGCTTTCACAAGCATACTGGCCAGACTGGCAATCTTGTAGGCGGCAATGCTGCCTGTCACTCCCAAAACGACAGTTTTTCCTTTTAACATAGTTCCACTTTCCTTTTCTTGCAAATGTACTGTCACAGCGCGGGCAGTCTTTCCCGCGCAGCATGACAATATATTCTATTCTGATATACGGATACCATTCCGGCTGCCGGCAAGGCCCCCGCTTTTTATATCATCTCGCTCAGGCGCCCATGCTTTTCATAGCTGGTAATTCGGCTGACGGCATTGTGATCGTCCACGAAAACCACTGTCGGCTGATGCTCTTTTGCCTCCTCCGGCGTCATATCCGCATAGGCCATGAGGATGATCTTGTCATGGACGCTGACGCAGCGCGCCGCCGCGCCGTTTAAGCACATCACGCCGCTGCCCCTCTCACCCGCAATGGTGTAGGTCTCGAAGCGGCTGCCGTTGTTGATATCCACAATCTGTACTTTTTCGTATTCTAATATTCCGGCGGCATCCAGTAAGTCCTCATCCACCGTGATGCTGCCCACGTAATCCAGCTCC
>DXEQ01000313.1 GCA_019114885.1 Candidatus Anaerobutyricum stercoripullorum | reverse complement strand
CAGTTCTCGCAACAGGTGAGGACGAACACGGGACGTACATTCTTCTGGACCAGACTGCTTTTTACCCGGAGGGAGGCGGTCAGCCGTCAGACAGGGGATATCTGTATCTGGACGGAGAAGAAAAGGACCGGGCCTCCGGCGTCCCGCGCGGCGAGGCGGCGCCCCGGGTACCGGAAGATCTGACGGATCTGGGAACAGGGCATGAGGTCCGCTCCCTGCACGTCCGGGACGTACAGTATGCCGGAGAGGAGATTCGGCATTATGTGGAGTCTCTGCCGGAGAAGTGCCTGAGGGAGGGAGACCGCGTCCGCGGCGTGATCGACTGGGAGCGGCGGTTTGACCTGATGCAGCAGCATTCCGGTGAGCACATCGTCAGCGGCTTTATCCACAGGAAGTTTGGCTATGACAATGTGGGCTTCCATATGGGAGAAGACGTGATCACCATTGACACCAACGGACTCTTGGATGAGGAACAACTGCGGCAGATTGAAAAAGAAGTCAACGATTATATCTGGAGCGGCAGACACACAAAGGTATTTTTCCCTGACAGGGAAGAGCGGGAAGCGCTTCCTTACCGGAGTAAAAAAGAACTGACCGGTCAGGTGCGTCTCGTGGAGTTTCCGGGAGGAGACTTATGTGCCTGCTGCGGTCTCCATGTGGAGACAACGGGAGAGATCGGACTTGTGAAGCTTCTGTCCGCAAAACATTTCCGGGAAGGCGTCCGTATTGAGATGGTAGCCGGAAAGCGGGCGCTGCGGTTGCTGCACGGACATCTGTCCTCCAATGCGCAGGTGGCCGAGATGCTGTCGGTAAAGCCTGACGGTACCCCGGCGGCTGTGCAGAGGCTGCTGGATGAGATCTATGCGCTGAAAGGGCAGATCATTCATCTAAGAGAGGAGCAGTCCGCCATGCGGGCCGCACAGTGCGAAGGTAAGGGCGATGTCCTGCTCTTTGAACAGGGACTGGACGCCGCGGCTGTCCGGAAAGAGGCAGACCGGATTCTCGATGTCTGCGGCGGAATCTGCGCGGTGCTCTCCCTGGATGAGACCGGGGGCAGATACGCAGTGGGACAGCGTAACGGCAATGTGCGGGAGCTGATCGGAGAGATGAACACCGCTCTGTCGGGCAAAGGCGGCGGGAAGCCGGAGTTTGCGCAGGGATCCCTCCAGGCGGGAAGAGAGGAGATCGAAGCTTTCTTTGTCGCCCGGGGATTTACGATTTATTCATAGAAATGTAAGAAATATGTTATTTACTTTGCCGGGAAAATCGTTTAAGATGCCGGAGACGGGATTTGTACCGGTTATGCAGTAAAATGTACATGGTACATTTGATCTGAGCAAAGAAGGAAATGTAAAAGAAAGAAGGGATTTATGATGCATTTCAATAAAATGAAACGCTGGGGTGCGGTGATACTGGCAGGAACTATGGCCTTTTCTCTTGTAGGATGCGGCGGCAAAAAAGGAGACAGCCAGGCGGACGAGCCGGCCGAGACAACGACGGAAGCGGCAGCGGACAGCAGTGAGGCGGACGACGACTCCGAGGAGTTTGTGGATGGCAGCGTGGACCTTCCGTCCGATTTTGGCGATATGATTTATCCGCTGACTTCTCTGATGGTGGAGGCTTCCGCAAAGGGGCTGCCATATTACAATGAAGATTCCACCGAAGACGAGGCGGATTCCTTCTGGTTTTCCATGGCGGTGCTTACCTCCCTCATGAATGACTACGTGAAGGATGTGACAGTGGACACCGATGAGAACTACCTTTATCTGGAGGAAGAGACCGTCAACATGTACGCGTCAGCCCTCTATGACGCCTTTGCCAAAGGCAATCTGGAGTTCCCGGAACTGCCGGAGGATGATACCTACGCGGTATACAACGATGAAGATGGCACTTACGGTTTCCTGTCCGGCGGAATCGGAACCATGAAGGCGTATATCACAGACTGTGAGGAAGACGGGGAGGATTATATCCTCACTGCGGAACTGCGGGATACGGATAACGATGATCTGTACGGACGGTATGAGATCACCATCACACCGACTTCTTACGACGGCGACGAGGATAATGCTTTTGCCTACGGCGTGTCCGCCTTTGAGGAGCAGGACTCTGACGAAGAAGAGGGCGTGGATTTCTCTGAGGGAGCTACCGAAGAGGAAGGAGATACCGCAGAAGAGTCTTCCACGGAAGAGACCGATGAGACTACGGAAGAAGAGGAATCCTCTGCGGACGACGAGCCGGAGATTTCTGAGGATGAGGCACTGAGCCTGGCGGAAGAATACTATGGCGAGGACGCCGAGTATACATTTGAAGATATCATCACCGTCGGTGATTATGAATACTATAATTTCGCCGTGGATGGCGAGGGCGTTTCCTCCACGAACGTTCTTGTATCCGTGGATGGAGAAAATGTGCTGGGCGGCGTCCAGAACGACGACGGCAGCTGGTCCTTCGATCAGTAATACAGAATAAAAAAAGCGTTGCTGCATGAGCGGCAACGTTTTTTTATTCTGTAGGGAAAATTCCTTCTCAGGAAAAATCCTTCTCAGGGAAATTTCTTCCCCAGGGAAATTTATTCCCGGGGAATAAAAATGCTTCGCGGGGATTGCCCTGCCTTATTCTCCGTAAAAGTGGAAGCCCTCTTTTCTCTGTTTTGCCCGCAGATTGCGGCGCATCTCCGCCCGCTCCCATTCCTGCCGGTCTTCTTCTGTTTCCAGAATGAGGCGCGGCAGCAGAGCCGGCCGGTTATCCTCTCCAAGACCGATCTCGGTGAGGAAGGCCCGGTTGATCAGGTCCCGTTTACCGTCGGTGTGTTCCACGTACGTCTCCACCTTGACTTCCATGGAGGTGTTGCCCACGTGAGTGACCCGTCCGATGATGACGATGACGTCACGCTGAAAAGCACCCTGCAGGAAGCGAAGATTATCTACCGATGCGGTGGTGACGTTCATCTGCGAGTGGCGCTTCGCCACCAGTGCGGCCACCTCGTCGATCCACTGCATGAGCACGCCGCCGAAAAGACGGCCGGCGTCATTTAAGTCGGTAGGCCGGATGATGTGCACGGTCTCCACCCGGGATTCTGCAACAGTTTTCGCGCGAAATTCCATATGATATACCTCTCTATTCTGTTTAACAGTATCAGGACTGTCGTTTTATTTTCTCCCATCATAACATTTTCCCCAACAGGAATCCAGTGATTCCGGAGAAGAACATGCTCCTGCCGCCGGGCGGAAAGGAAGAAATGTGTTTCCGTCAGCGCTAGCTGGAACGCGTCGGTTGTTTTGGGCGCAGCGCCAGGATCACTGCCAGGATGGCTGACAGAATCCGGGCGATGGTGGCGCTCCACCAGATCATGCTCTGTCCACCGAAGAGCGGCGGCAGAATGAGCATCAGCACCAGCATGGCAGCCGGTTCGATGTAGGTGAGGATGTAGGCGCGGGTGCTCTGTTCTGTGGCGTAGAAGCTGGCGGTGGTCACACGGTTGACGGCGATAAAGGGGATGGCGATCAGAAAGATGACCAGGGTGGCCGCCACCTCCCGCGTCACGGTTTCGGAGGCTCCGAAGATCGCGCCGATGCTGCCACGGAACAGATAGAGAAGCGCGATACTCAAAATGGACAGTGCCAGAGCAAATGTGTAGGCAAACCGGTTGGCCCCTGCCAGATCTGCCTTCCTGCCCGCACCATAAAACTGACTCATCAGTGGTTGAATCCCATCGCCGACACCCTGCAGCACCAGATAGACGATGGTGAGGATGTAGGATACGCAGGCGTACACCGCAATGGCCGGTTCTCCGCCATAAAAAGAAGAGAACCGGTTGATGAGAATCAGGGAAAAGTTCGGTGTCAGAGACAGACCAAAAGGCGCCAGTCCGATGCGGATGATGGACTTTGTCACCTGTTTCATAGATTCTGCGGAGATGGACAGAGTCAGCTGCTTTTTATAAAGCAGGTATCCGATTCCGCCGATCATGGTGACGCCCTGTCCGATGATGGTGGCCCAGGCGGCGCCCGCCACCCCCTGATTCATCACCCACACAAACAGGAAGTCCAGAATGATATTGGTGATAAATCCGGCGCACATGGTGACCATGGCAAAGATGGAACCGCCGTTGTTCCGGATCAGCGGTGTCAGTCCCACGCCGAAGATCTGCAGCACGGAGCCGATTCCCATGATGAAAATGTATTCCTCGCCCATGGTAAGCAGATCGCTTTCCGCGCCGAGCAGCTTAAGAAGGGGTCTCGCAAAAAGCAGTACCACTGCGGTCAGCAGGATACTGGAAATGAGCAGGAGCCACAGGGTGCCCGCCACAAACTCCCGGGCTTTTTCCGGATTTCCTTCCGCCCGGAAGATAGAATAATAGACAGCGCCGCCCATGCCGATGCCGGTTCCCACAGCCAGAATCAGAGCGATGATCGGGTAAGCCACGTTGATGGTGGAGATGCCGATATCGCCGATGCTGTTGCCCACAAAATAGCCATCCACGATGGCGTAGACGCCGGACAGGGCGAAGGCCAGAATCGAAGGGATGACAAAGGCAAGAAATGTATGATAATCGGCCCCGGCGGGCGAATTGCTGCCGGTTGCGGCGGCCGCAGGTTGTCTTTGTTGTTGTCTTTCAGTCTTCATAAATGTTACCTCATTCTTTACTGTCACTGTTCTGTAGCTTTACCTTCATTTCTTTCTCGAAAAGAAGATCATAATGATTATTTTATAGTACGGTTTAGTACTAATTTCAAGTAAAATTTGTGATATGAGTGAGGATGATGGACATGGCGATAGTGATGGGGAACTGGCAGAAACGGGCTTGCAATGAATCTGTGCAGGCTTTATAATGCGGACAGAGAAATGTGAGAAAAGGAGGAGGACGGATGTACATTTCCAGAGAAACCGCGCAGGAAATCGTGGAAGAGATCGGCGGGGAGATCGGTGCGCACATCAATCTTATGGATGAGAGAGGATGCATTATTGCCAGTACCGACGCCGCCCGGATTGGGAATCTCCATGAGGGAGCGAGGAGGATCATTCAGGAACATCTGCCGGAGCTGTATATTACCAAAGAGATGGAAAACGCCATGACCAGAAAAGGCATCAATCTGCCTCTGGTGGTGGAAGGAAATGTGGTGGGAGTGGTCGGTATCACCGGCGACCGGGAAAAGGTGTACGGCTACGGAAATATCGTCCGGCGAATGACGGAAATCCTGATCGCTGACAGTATCCAGAAAGATGCCAGAAGATATGAGCGGAGACAACGGTATTATCTGCTGGAAGAATGGCTGGAGACTCCGGGTATCGCCCGCAGTGTGGACTTTCAGAAACGGGCGGCCGGGATGGGAATCGACGTCACAAAACCGTATCGGGTGATGATTCTGCGTTTTACAGAATATCAGGAGCTGTCCGATACATTTGAGGGGCAGCATTTGCTGGAACAGATGAGGCAACCATTCGCCATGAGGCGGAGCGGCAGGGAATCCTCTATCTTCGGGAACCGTCCCGCCAGATTGGTATCCTGCCGTGGTGTTCCCCGGAACATATGACAGCGGCAGCGGAAAGAATCGTTCGTCTGGTGCATCAGAAATACGGGCGGAAGCTGGCGGTGGGCTGTGACAGCGGAAGGGAGAAACATCAGTCCATGCAGCGCTGTGTGTACGAGGCGGAGAAGGCGGCAGCGCAGGCTCTGGCGTCCGGCAGCGGTATCGTAGGGTATGACGAGCTGGATGTGGAATTATTTCTTCACGAGATTTCTTATAATACGATGGAAGATTATGTGCATAAACTTTTTGGAGATGTGGACAGAGAGAGGCTGGAAGAATACATGAAGCTTACAGAGATATATTTTTCCTGCGAAGGGTCCATCGCCCGGATGGCGGAAAAATTATTTATTCACAAAAATACCGTGCAGTATAAGTTAAATAAACTGGCGGAGGTCACGGGAAAGGATCTTAGGCACCCTTCGGAAACGGCCGTTTTTTATATGGCGTGGAAGTTCTTTCAGTGTATGTAATAAAAAATCTGCGGATAGATTTAATTGGTTTTAAAAACATATAATACAGATAAAATATGGCTTGTAAAACATATATTTCTTCTTCGTTTTCCGGTAAAATATAGAAAAGAAAACAAGTGAGTGTGGGCTGCTGTGTTAGCTGGACGTGGAAGACGTGACGGTACTGGGCTGGTCCATGGGCGCATCCATTCTCTGGAGTTATATCGAACTGTTCGGCAATCACCGTATCAGCGGATTGATCTGTGTGGATCAGTCACCGGCGCAGTACACCGGACCGGACTGGCAGTGGGGACAGAAGGGATGCTACGATGTGGAAATGTTCATCCGCACCTGCTACGATATCAAGTACGATCCGAGAGGAGCGGCGGAAGGTCTGGCACATGCCTGCCTGCATCATGAGCCGTCGGCAGAGGAAGTGAAGTTTATCGCTGATGAGATTTCACTCTGTCCTCCGTATGTGCGCATTGAGATCATGCGAGATCACACCAATCTGGACTGGAGAGATTTTATTCCGAATATCAAGCTGCCAACGCTGGTTTGCGTGGCAAGAAACAGTAATGTCTTTGACTGGCACGGAAGTGCATGGGTCGGAGAAAATATCCCTGGCGCAAAGACGGTGTTTTTCGAGAACTCCGGACATATGCTGTTCTGGGAAGAACCGGA
>DXEQ01000312.1 GCA_019114885.1 Candidatus Anaerobutyricum stercoripullorum | reverse complement strand
ACCCGCCAGGCCATCTGCATCATGGACTCACCGCCCTCCGGGTATCGGAAAGCAAACTGGCGCTTGTTGGCGAGAAAACCCGCGTCCTGCCGGTCTTTTCCCTCAAATATACCGTAATTCTGCTCGATGAGCCTCTCATCCACCACGAGAGGAATCCCCCAGCGATCGGCCACGGTCTGTGCCGTCTCATGGGCTCTCTGCAGCGGCGAACAAAGGATCAGATCAATCTGATATTCTCCGGCGCGCTGTGCCAGCTGTCTTGCCTGTTCCCGTCCTTTTTCCGTCAGCTCCACGTCTGTCCTGCCACAGATCTTATTGTATACATTCCATACCGCCTCTCCGTGGCGGGTCACGTAAAACTTCATCTCTCTCCCTCCAGTATATATCGATCAATCTGTTCTTTGTTCAGATTCTCTCCGATGACGATCAGTACTTCCTGCCCTCTTTCAATGGGTTCCAGCCGGAACTGTCGCGGTGTGGCGTTGATCTCCAGCCAGCCGGAATCTTCTCTTTTCAGGAATCCTTTGACACGGAAAATGTTTCCGCAGGAGCTGTCGCTCATCATCTGCCTGATGAGAGAGGCTGCCCTTTTCTCCTGCAGGTGAATATCCAGATAATACTGTGTCGTATATGTATCTTCCATACGGATAGCTTTCTTTACATAGGAGGCATGGACATATCCGCCGGAAGCAATCTGCTCCCAGTCCTCTTTTGTAAAGCTGTCCCAGTCTTTTTCCATGATCACATCTTTAAGAGAACGATCGCATCGAACGGCCCGAAGAGACTGATCCAGATGCCGCCTTGTTCTGTCAAGCTCTTCCCGGCTGCAATGACCGGTCTTACTGAGAAGAATCGTTCCGGCGCCGGCAATCTGGGAGGCCAGCAGGAATTCTGACTGAGAAGAAAGCCTGTCTTCCAGCCCTCCATCCACGATGGCGATCACATTTCCTGTCTCATACCAGCGGTTTAACGGCTCTTCGTATAACACATCGTAGAATTCATCCACGTCGAAGATACCTGACGGTTCGATCAGCACCCGGTCATAGCCGCTCATACCCATGGCGATCAGTTTTGTCTTAAAACGACGGCGGTGGCAGTCGGCGTCGCAGCCGCCGGCTACCATGGACAGATCGCACTGTGTTCCCTGCAGTTCCTGTAGAAGCATCATGTCCACGTTGACCGCGCCGTAATCGTTCTCCAGAATACCGATGGAAAGCCCCTGCTCCATAAGATGCTTTGCGTATTTTTTAATAAATGTGGTCTTACCGGCCCCGAGGAAACCGGTGATCAGATCTACTTTAATCATGTTCTCTCTCACCCTGCGTTCCGTTTATGCTGTGAGTATCAGTCCATCTTCCGCGCAACGCCGCTCTCGATGGCCGCCTTTCTGGTGGCTTCGGCCACGGCGTCTTTTACACGGGGATCAAATGCGGCCGGAAGAATGTAATCCGGATTCAGTTCTTCGTCACTGACCAGACCGGCGATGGCGTAAGCCGCCGCGATCTTCATCTCGTCGTTGATATCAGAAGCATGTACATCCAGAGCGCCACGGAAGATACCCGGGAAGCAGAGCACGTTGTTGACCTGATTCGGGAAATCAGAACGTCCGGTGGATACCACGGCGGCGCCGGCTTCCTTTGCCTCGTCCGGATAGATCTCCGGCACCGGATTGGTACAGGCAAAGATGACAGGATCCTTGGCCATGGAGCGCACCATATCTTTGGTGAGGGTTCCCGGCGCAGAAACGCCGATAAATACGTCGGCCCCCTTGATCACGTCTGCAAGGCTGCCCTTCTCATGGTTCTGGTTGGTGATCTTCGCCATCTCTTCTTTGACCGCATTCAGGTGCTCCCGTCCTTCATAGATGGCACCGTGGCGGTCTGTCATGATGACGTTCTGAAGTCCCATGGAGATCAGAAGCTTAATGATGGCGATGCCCGCTGCGCCTGCACCGGAAGTGACAATCTTCACATCGGAAAGCTTCTTTCCCACAATCTTGAGGGCATTGATCAGTCCGGCCATGGTGATCACAGCGGTTCCGTGCTGATCGTCGTGGAAAATCGGGATATCACAACATTCTTTTAACTTTTTCTCAATCTCAAAGCAGCGGGGCGCTGAGATATCTTCCAGATTCACACCGCCGAAGCTTCCTGCCAGAAGGCGGACGGTGTTGACGATCTCGTCCACATCATGGCTTCGCACACAGAGCGGGATGGCGTCCACATCACCGAACTCCTTAAAGAGTACACATTTTCCCTCCATGACCGGCATACCGGCCTCCGGTCCGATATCACCAAGTCCCAGCACGGCAGTACCGTCGGTGACGACCGCCACCGTGTTCCAGCGTCTTGTGAGAGCAAAACTTTTATTCACATCTTTCTGAATCTCCAGACACGGAGCAGCCACCCCCGGTGTGTAAGCCAGGCTAAGCGCCTCGCTGGAATCCACCTTCGCGCGGGAGACTACCTCAATCTTGCCCTTCCATTCATAATGCTTCTTTAAAGATTCTTTTGCGTAATCCATTGGTCTATTCATCCTCCTGTAAACAAAACTGACCGGGCCGTAAAGGCCCGCGAATACCGGCGGACAAAACACCCTGTCCGCCGTCCTTATATACAATACAGCAAAATTGCAGGAAAATCCAGAAGACTTTGCAAAAAAAGAGAGTTCCAGACTAAAAAAACGGCAGAAACCGTGCTGCTACAATCCGGTTCTGCCGCTTTTGTTGATTATTATATTTTCATGGAAGAATCAAAATCTTTACGGAATCCATGTCACCGTTCCGGGCGCGATGGAAATGTTGCTCTCTTCTCCTCCTTCGCCTGCTCCCACAGCCTTACATCCGCCATAAGCTGTAATCCTGGCGCTGGATTCCACTGTGATATCATTGCAATCATTGCCAACAGAGCTTCCAATAACTGCGCAGTTCTCCGACGCAGTGCGTGCCGTGAGGGTGACTTCTCTGATCGTTATGAAGTTATCCCTCAGAGCAGGGCCATAATCAGAATACAGATCGACTGTTCCCGTTCCCTGTATGACCAATCGCCCCGTTCTATCCGAACTTGTCATATAGTCAATAGGAGCATTACCATCTGAAAACGAGTTCTCCGTTCCGGCCATAAACTCAATGACGATATCTCCGACATAAGGACTATCTTCTTTTCTGCCATAATCGATTACCTGTACGGAAGTCCCGGACAGATGTACATTGGCAAACCGTACCTTTCCTCCGCCAATCCGTATAAAATTGCTCTTTGACGAATCACTCTGGACGATCGTGACGCCATTCGCCGTATCGTACTCATATTCCTGCCCACAATAGTCGATGCGGTCATTTGTAGTATTATCGCCCAGAACATAAATACTGCCTTGCGAAACATCGTACACATCACCGCTGACCACGGCGATATTCACGGAATCACTCTGACTGCCTGCTCTGGCTGTGATCGTCACGCCTCCATCGCGCAACCCTCGCACAACGCCGTTGGCAGAGACCGTCGCCACGGAACTGTTGCTGGATGACCACCGCACCGTGTCAGTCGTGTTGGACGGTGCAACAGAGGTCCGCAGGCTAATCGTATCGCCAGCCATGATATACGGATGCTCTCCTGTAATATGGATCGAGGTGGCAGGGATTGACGGAACACCCGGCGAGGACGATCCCTCATTTCCGGAAGAACCGCCGGTCGATGAAGAACTTCCGGAAGTTGATGGTCTTCCCGGAGAGACCACAGTACCTCCCGATGGACTGCTGCCGCCAGAAGGTGCAGAGCCTCCCGACGACGATTGATTTCCGGAAGATTGCACCGTAACAACGCAGACTGCCTTTTTGCTGCTGGTTGTCCGGGCGGTAATCTTTGCCGTTCCCGGGCGAATTGCTGTGACCAGCCCCGTGCGGCTTACGCTGGCAACAGAAGCGTTGCTGCTGAACCATGTTGTGGTCTTCGTTGCTTTTTTCGGCATTATTTTTGCTGACAATTGTTGGGTCTGCCCCGCCCGAAGGGACACAGAAGTCTTATTCAGTTTTATTTTTTTCGCTTTCGGACGCACGGTAACCTTGCATTTGGCGCTGACGCCGTTGGCAGCTTTTACTGTTATGATGGTTGTCCCGGCTTTTTTTGCCCTGATCACACCTTTTTTTGTCACCTTCGCCACCTTCGGTTTACTGCTTGTACATTTGACGGCGGAAGCGGCATTTTGTGGTTTTAGAGTGTAACGAAGCGACGTTTTTGAACCGATGTCGACAGTCAGCTTCTTTGTATGCAACTGGATTTTTTTCACGGTCGGGCGTACGACCCGCACAACGCAGGAAGCTTTTTTCCCGTTAGAAGCCCGGGCGGTGATCGTCGCCTTTCCGGCTTTCAGGGCCTGAACCTGGCCGTCGGCGCTCACAGAAGCCACTTTTGGTTTGCTGCTGCTCCACGTCACGGAACCGGTCGCTCCCAGCGGATGGAGAGACGCCGTAAGATTTAACGTCTTTCCAAGTTTCAGATTGGCTTTTGTACGATTCAGTTTGACACGTTTTACAGCAACAGGCTGATTCGGCGCGGTCGTTCGGTTACCACCAGGCGGATTCACCGTCTGGCCGCCGTTGGAGCCTCCCGCGCCTCCTCCAGGAGTATTTGTCCCACCGGAATTTCCGGTATTGTTCGTTCCTCCGGTATTGTTCGTCCCGGTATCTTCATCTTCCGCAGGAACGACAGTAACCGTCCATGTCTCTATCAACGTATCCGTATCCCCGCCGTACCATGTAGGAACAAATTTGCTGGAACGGAGCGTGATCGTCGCTCTGCCCTCACTCACGGCCTGCACCCTTGCATAAGCGCTGCCTCCATCATCCTCGACAATCCGTACTATAGAAGAATCGCTGGTTGACCAGTAATACGGAGCGCTTCCGCCCTGGGATTGTAATTGTCTGGTTTTTCCCACTTCCAGCTGGAAAGAACCACGTCCTTGTAATATATCAGCGAAAACCTCATACTTTACAGAGAGACCGATGGCAACCGTCAGCAGGCAAGACAATAGAAAGATAACTGCCTTCTTCTGAAAAAATCCCGTCTGTTTCTCAGTCATTCATATCTCCCTCCTGACTTATGTAAAATGTTTTTATTTGTTTCCCTAACATCCATCACCGTTTTCAGCGAACTTTCTTTGAAACTTTTACCTTGCTCCAGCTGCCGACCACTTTCGATACCGTGCCGTTTACACGAACTTTTTTGAAAGAACGCACCCGGATATAATATTTCTTTCCGGATTTCAGATTCTTTAAAATCTTTGTCGTCTTCTTGTTCTTCTTGAGCATTACGGATTTTGTCTTTTTCTTTTTGAACTTTTTGCTAGTCGAATACTGCAGCTGATAACCGGAAGCCTTTTTATCGCGCTTGATTACAACTTTTAACCCGCGTCTGCCGGAAAGCTGCACCT
>DXEQ01000311.1 GCA_019114885.1 Candidatus Anaerobutyricum stercoripullorum | reverse complement strand
CAGATCTCCCTCTGTGACCAGAGGCGTAAGCTTCAGATCCTTCGCGATTCTTTCTCCCTCTCTCATAAAAGCCGCAAAGTCCGGCTGTTTTGTGTCAATGAGGGTGAGATAGCGGTAGCCGCGAAGCATCTGTTCATATATCTCATCGGCCGTCTCCCTGCCATAAAGTTCCACCGTATCCATGTATTCTTTGTGGATATTGGCCTCGCCCTGCAGCCAGCCTTCCGTCAGAAAATACCCTCTCTTCGTCTCGTCCAGCTGTTTTCTGCGCTCCGGGGAACCCAGCAGCAGTGTGATGCAGTCATCGGTCTTTGGCAGGACTGTCTCGTAATCACCGGTCTCAAGGCCCTCCACCACATTTCCACAGAGACCGAAGCACAGAAGAAGCCTGTCAATCTTCTGTCCTTCCAGCTTCCTCATCTGCTCCCGCACCGCTTCCTGCAGCCGGGAGGTGGTGTTGTGAAGCCCGGACGGCACATAGTATACCTGGCCGATGTTCACATCCTCGTGTTCCAGAACAGATGTGATCTCTTTTTCCAGCGTCTTACAGGCAATCAATGCAGTTCTCATCCCGTCTGTCCTTTCTGGCTCTTCTGCGCCTCAATCCGCTCTGCCAGATCATTGAGGTAAACCCAGCGTTCCGTCTTCTCGTCCAGCTGCTTCTGCGTCGTCTCTTTCTCCTGCATCCATTCATTCAATTTGACAAAATCCGTGGCATTTTTCGCGATCTCCGCATCGATGGTCTGCATTTTCTCTTCCAGGGCGGCGATATCGTCATCGATGGTCTCATATTCTTTCTGCTCCGCAAAGGAAAAACGCAGCTTCTCCCGGCCGGGCTGCCGGTAGGAGCCTCTTTTCTTTCCGGCGCCGCCCGGGCCTTCCCCGGCGTCTGTGTTCTCCCCGGCATCGGCTCTCCTCTTTCCACCGGACTTTCCGGCGTTTCTGCCGCCGGAGGCGCCGGCGTCCTCCTGTTTTCCCACTGCCAGTCCGGACTTTTCCATGTAGTCCGTACAGCCGCCCTCGTACACCCGGATCGTCCCGTCTTCAAAAGCGGCGATCCGGTCCGCGATCCGGTCCAGGAAGTAGCGGTCGTGGGAGACCACGATTACGATGCCCGGGAAATGGTCGAGGAAGTCTTCCAGCACCTGCAGGGTGGCGATATCCAGATCGTTGGTCGGCTCGTCCAGAATGAGTACATTCGGCGCGCCCATCAGCACCTTGAGCAGGTAGAGCCTCCTTCGCTCCCCGCCGGAGATCTTGGCGATCGGCGCATACTGCATATCCGGGCTGAATAAAAACCGCTCCAGCATCCTAGAGGCGGATATCTTTCCGGTGGTCGTCCGGATGTACTCCGCCGTATCCCGGATATAGTCGATCACCCGCTGCCGCTCGTCCATCACTTCACACTCCTGCGCAAAGTAACCGATCTTCAGCGTCTCTCCCCATTCTATGCTGCCGACGTCCGGCGGGAGATTCCCGGCAAGAATCTGCATCAGCGTGGACTTGCCGCAGCCGTTGACTCCCACAAAGCCGATTCTCTCATATCTTCTGAAAATGTACGTAAAATCGGAGAACAGACATCTGTCCCCGTAGCTTTTGGAAATGTTCTGAATCTCTATGGTCTTTTTGCCCAGCCTGGTGCCGACCACTTCCATCTCCACCTGGCGGGCCGCCTGGGGCGAATCCATACTCTTAAGCTGCTCGTAACGCTGCAGTCTCGCCTTCTGCTTGGTGCTTCTGGCTCTGGCCCCGCGCATCACCCACTGCAGTTCCACCCGAAGGATGCTCTGCCGTTTCCGCTCGGCCGCCTGCGCCATCTCTTCCTTCTCCGCCTTTCTCTTAAGATACCCGGAATATCCGGCCTCATACGAAAAGACCTTGCCCTTATCCACTTCCCAGATCTGATTGGTCACCCGGTCGAGAAAATACCGATCATGGGTCACCAGCAGCAGCACTCCTTTATAGCGCGTCAGATAATCCTCCAGCCAGTCAGCCATAAAGCTGTCCAGATGGTTGGTGGGCTCATCGAGGATCAGTATGTCACTGTCCTTAAGCAATACCCGGCACAGGGCCGCCCGTTTCTTCTGTCCGCCGGACAACTCTCTGATATCCTGGCCGTGATCAAATAGCTCCAGCGCGTTGAGCATGGACTTTGCCTCGCTCTCCATGCCATAATCTTCTCCCATCTCCTCGCAGACATAGGAAAGCACGCTGCCCTTCTCCGGAAACTCCGGATTCTGCGGCAGCCAGCCCACTGTCAGCCCTCTGGAAAAGATGATCTCCCCGCTGTCCGTCTCCTCATCTCCTGCGATCATCCGCAGCAGCGTGGACTTGCCCGCCCCGTTATTGCCGATGATTCCGATCTTATCTCCAAAATCCACGCTGCATGACAGATCATCAAGGACCATCCTGTCGCCGTACAGCTTGGAAATGTGTTCTATATTGATTACACTCATGAAAAACCTCCGGTTTGTCTTCCGTTTTCCTCAAAAACAAAAACCAGGCATAAGTATAACATAAAACCTGCCCTTTGGGTACCGGCAAACCTGCATGAAGAAACAAAAAAATACCTGAGAACAATTATCACAATGTTCTCAGGTTAGATAGTGCAGACGACGGGACTTGAACCCGTACCCAGTTAGCCCGGACTAGATCCTTAGTCTAGCGCGTATGCCAATTCCGCCACGTCTGCGCGTATTCTGTTGTGTCGGTGTGTCTCTTGCTCACCAACGAAACTCATTATAGCACCACTTTCCGGATAATGCAAGTACTTTTTTTAATTTTTTTCAAAAAAATATATTGTTTGTTCTTCTGACACAATTCTCTTTTATTCATGCGGCGGCACATTCCCCCGCAAATAAGGGAATGTGCCGCCGCATCGTATTCTACTCCTG
>DXEQ01000310.1 GCA_019114885.1 Candidatus Anaerobutyricum stercoripullorum | reverse complement strand
TATAGGCGACTTTAATCACTAAAAAAGCCGATTGATTATACATATTCACTGCCATTTGCGCATCTGCTCCCTTCTCCGATGTCCCCTTACTATGTACAAAAATTGACTTTTTCTACAAATGATATTATTATCTTATCTTGTGATTTTAATGATTTCAATAATGAAAAAATTTTCATCCCGAATTATTTCCCGTAATCGCGCCTTATTTTTCTTCCGGCAGTTTATTCCGTATATTTATCATTCTCGGCAAAAGGCGCGCAGGTGATAATATACTGATTATATTCATCTGTCGGATTGGACACCGTGTGAAATTCACCCGGCTCGATGTGGAACATCTGTCCCTCTTCTATGATGGTCGTAACGCCGTCAATCTCCACCTTCAGCTTCCCTTTCAGCACATAAAAATTCTCCTCCATGATGCGGTGTACGTGCGGCGTCGCCACCTCGCCCGGCCGCAGCTGGCATAAACCAAAATTAGAACGTGGCCCCTTCATGAGATACTTCGGACCGTGATCCCCATGCCGGTATTCTTTATCTCTCTCATCCACCAGATACATAACAATCCCTTCCTTCTCTTTTTGATTTCATTGTACTTTCCCTGCTATTCTTCCACAAGACTGAAAAAATTATCAGGTAATTTTGCATTTGCGGCGCTTTCTTCTCTTCGCGCGTGGTATAATACGATTATCATTTTTTACAACAAAGGAGAACCATCATGACAAACACCATATCAAAAACTGCGGAGTTTCACACTCTGCTTCGCAATTACCGGGGTATCGTTGGAAATATGAGAATCGGAGGGGTATGGATTTCTTTTGATTCCTGTTTCTTTAATTACTACGATGACGATGATGAGATTCAGTTCAACCTGGCCGGTCAGGAAGGAATCGTCACCATCCCGACCGTACTCTCCTACGAGAAGCTGGGAGAGGACGAGGAACTGCTGGAGGACGCTGTGACCGGGTATACGGCCACGCTGAAAGACGGCGTCATCCTGACAGTCTATTGCTTTAATGCAAAGAATCACCCGAAGGATTTCTGAGCGGAGGAATCACCCGGCAACGGCCGGGCAGTAATCTTCTGAGCGGAAAGCTCATCCGGCGGCGGCCCGGCAACAGGCGGCGGCCGGGCAGCGATTTTCTGAGCAGAAGATTTCCACGAAAACAAAACCCCCGGGAGTCTCCTAAATGAAAACTCCCG
Source organism: Candidatus Anaerobutyricum stercoripullorum (assembly GCA_019114885.1). GTDB lineage: Bacteria > Bacillota > Clostridia > Lachnospirales > Lachnospiraceae > Anaerobutyricum > Anaerobutyricum stercoripullorum. Next base: position 16,342 of record DXEQ01000310.1, on the reverse strand, counting down.
GGGGTTATCTCTATGCGGATAACAAGACTTGAACTTGCATGAGCGATATTGCTCACTAGAACCTGAATCTAGCGCGTCTGCCAATTCCGCCATATCCGCTTACGAGAATGTATCTTACCACAGGTTCTTTGAAAATGCAAGTACTTTTTTTATTTTTTTCAATTTTTTTTATTTTCAGAGTTATTTTAAGAATATCTTCTTTTTCGACAAACGAGAATCCTACTCCGCTTCTGTCTCCGCAGTGTCGGCCGTACTGCCTTCCACCACGTTGTTCTCACTCATCAGTGTCTCCATCAGCTTGGTGTACAGGATATCCGAGCGGATCTCATCTTCCGTGTAGTACTCCATGATCTCCGCCTCGTCCTCAAAGCCGTACTCGTCGATGAAGATCTGAATCTCATTCTGGTATTCTTCATCGGAGACCGTCAGTCCTTCCGCCTCCACCAGCAGATCCTGCACACACTGGCTGACCAGTGTCTCCTGTGCGTACTCTTCCATGGTGATGCCGTAGTATTCTTCCACAAACTCCTCGGCGCCCACGCCGAAATAGCTGGCCAGTTCCTCGTTCTCGGCCGTCAGATTGGCAACTTCCTGATCGATGATCTCCTGCGGAAACTCTTTCTTCTGGGTGCAGTTCTGCACGATCATGTTCCACAGATCATCCTGCGCGGTCTGCTCCGCCTCGCTGTTATAGGAATCCTCCAGCTCCTGTCTGGTCTGCTGACGGTATTCTTCCACGGTGTCACATTCCGTATTCTCCTTGATAAAGGCGTCATTGATCTCCGGCAGGACTTCCTCCTCGATCTTGTTGACGGTCACTTCCATGACGCACTCCTTGCCTGCCACTTCGGTATCGTCCTCATAATCTTCCGGGAAGGTAAATGTGATGGTAAATGTATCTCCCACCTTCTTGCCCGTCAGTTCCGCGTCCAGATCGAGCAGACCATCGATATTATAGTCACCGTCGCCGATTTGAATATCCACATCGGTCTCCGAGTAGTCCTCACTGACGGTTCCGTCTATGGTACAGCTGTAGTCCATGTTGACATAGTCCTTCTTCTGCACGGTATCTCTGTCTGTGATATCTTTGTATTCCGCGTAATCTTCCGCCAGAAGCTGCACCTGTTCTTCCACTTCTTCATCCGTCACTTCCACCGGCGTCTTCTCCACGGTGAGTCCCTTGTACTCTCCCAGTTCCAGATACTCACCGGCGTCCAGATCGATCTGCTGAATCTGCGCCGTCTCTCCGTCCGCTCCGGTCGTCGCCTCCGGCGCATCCGACTTGGAATTCCCGCATCCGCCCAGCGCCAGAAGCGCCGCGCCAAACATTGCTGCTGCCACAAACTTTCTCATCATCTATCTCCTTTTCTTTCTGGAATTCTCCTGCTTCTTTATATATTGGGAAGCAAGAACAACAAAATTTCTTCCACTCTATCATTCTGCCCCGAAAAATACAACCGCTTTCACAGAAATTACATAGTTTACAGATAACAGGCGAAGCCTGTGCCCGGTCAGACAGACGCAGCGCTTCCATACTTATCCGTCAGATCGCCGGTGCATTTTCCAGAAAATACTGTTCCGCCTCCCGGCTCCAGACGCCGCCGTTCTTATCCACAATGGCTGAAAGTTCTTGCTCCAGTTGTCCACATTTTTCGTCAAATTCATCCACTTTTGTGAGCGGATATCTCTTGCCGGAATAGCAGATCTTCTTGCCTCCCGGAATGGACGGCAGGGCGAGCACCGTCTGCGGCACATCATTCAGTCCCAGGATGTGTGTGGCGATCTTACCCACGCTCACCGTCTTATTCTCGATGAGTTTTACCGCGTCGATCATGTCCTGGGTATTGCTGCCGCTGGTGCCCACGTAGTGGGTGGCGTTATAGTGGATATTGTAAAAATTGACCGGAGCGGTAAATCCCGCGTCGATCGGTCCCGCGAAGAAATTCAGGCAGCCGTCCCAGCCCAGCAGTTTCTCGCTCTGATTGACCACCTTCTCATCAGCCACCATGACAAACACGTCGTCAAAGCCTCTGCCGTCCGTGTATTCCCGCATGGCCGGGCTGAAATCCTCATGGCCGCTGGTGTTAAAGTAGACAAGGCGCACTCCGTGCTCTGCCGCCTCCTCCACCGGATATAATCTGCGGAGGCGGTCCAGCTTGTCCTCGCTTCTTCCGGCCACCACCAGAAGTCCCGGGCGCTTATCGCCGTGCACCGCCAGATCGATGGCGAGAGATCCCATGGGACCCGTGCCGCCCACAATGGCCATATTGCCGCCTTCTTTGATTCCCATCACGTAATCGTAATCGTTCCGGTCACGCAGATGGAAATTCGCCTTAAATCCGGCGATCACGCAGGAGAGGGGTTCCGCCATGGCTCCCTCAAAAAATGTATCGCCCTGATACGGCAGCAGACAGCCCTTCTCGATGGCCTCGTTCATGATCACGCTGTAGGTGGATTCTCCTCCCACATACGGAAAGGAATATCCCAGTGAAAATGTGTCGGCACGTCCCAGATTCGGCTGTGCCACAAATTTATCGCCTGGCTTGTACTGATCCTGCCATTTCGCGCCCACCTTCTCAATGACGCCGCAGAACTCATGTCCCATGATGACCGGATTCTCCTCGAGATGCTCCGGCAGCTTCTTGTGCGCGGAGCCCTTCTGCGCCACCTTATAGGTGGACAGACAGAGACTGTCCGTCACGATCCGGGCCAGAATCTCATCTTCTCTGATCTCCGGCAGATCAAACGTATCGACCCGCAGGTCCCTCACTCCGTGAATCCGTACTGCTGTTGTTTTCATTTGCGTAATCCTCCCTTATATTATTCTTCCGCGCCGGCAAAATATTCTGCTGTTCGGCAGCTGCTGCGCCGGCTGGTATCCTTCTTCTGTTTTTCCTCTGCCGCTGCGCCAGCTGGCATCCTTCTTCTGTCTTTCCTCTGCCGCTGCGCCGGCGTGGTTATTCTCTCACGATCCGCGCTTTCCGGTACCGGTTCAGGCAGGCAAAAAGTTCCTGCTTTCTCGGCAGCACCGGATGGCCACAGGAATAGTTTGGCGGCACAAATGTCCCGAAGCCCTTTTTCTCGATCTGGTCGTAAATCTCATCCAGAAGCCCGGCAACCGGCATCTTTGCCTTCTGATTTGTCAGAATCCAGTTCATGAGATAGGCGAGTCCCACTGTCTGCCCGTCGTCAGACAGCTGTTCCAGATACCGCACGTCCACCGCCTCCCTGTCGATGAGCACCGTATCGGTTCCCATGGCCTTCATCTTCAGCCTTCCGGCGCGGGCGGGATGCAATGCCCGGGAAAACACAGGAAATGTAAGTTCTCCCGCCGGATACTGGCCGTCGATCTGTTCTTCCCGGCAGATGGCGCGGGCGGCCTGCGCCACATCCTTTGTCTCGTAGTGATCCATCTGCAGCACATGGTCAGCCACAGAGAGATAATCGCCGGAGCTTCCCACCACGATCACAAAAGAGATTCCGTGCTTCTCATAAAGAGAGCGGATGTGCCGGAGCAGTGTGGTGATCGGCTCCCGGTCGTCCGATACGAGACGGGCCATCACCTTGTCCCGGATCATAAAGTTGGTGGCGGAAGTGTCTTCGTCCAGAAGGAGCAGGCGGGAACCGGTCTCCAGCGCTTCAATGAGGTTGGCCGCCTGCGACGTGCTGCCGCTGGCATTTTCCGTGGAGAAGTCCGTCGTATCCTGCCCGTTCGGCAGATGATTGATAAACAGGGAGATATCGGTGTGAAGAACGCTTCTTCCGTCCTCCGCCCGGATCTTCATGGCGTAATCTCTGGACACCACATACTCTCTGCCGTCCCCGGCAATGTGATTATACACTCCCTGCTCCAGCGCCTTTAACAGTGTGGACTTTCCGTGATAACCGCCGCCCACGATGACAGTGATTCCCTCCGGGATACCCATGCCGGTAATCTTGCCCTTATGGGGCAGGCTGATCTCCGTCCGCAGAGTCTCCGGTGAGCGAAAGGCCACCGCGTTCCGCATCGGCAGATCTGACACGCCGCTCTCTCTCGGCAATACGGCGCCGTCCGCCACGAAGGCCGCCAGGTGCCTTCTGACCAGTTCTTCCCGCAGCGCTTCCTGATCGTCCGCCAGATCAATGGCCGCCTGGAGCCGCTCCCTGCTTTTCGCGTCCCAGTTTTTGTAGAGCAGACACCCCTGCGCCAGTTTCGGCAGAATATCAAACACCAGCCGGTTCATCTCGTCCGCCAGAATCGTCCGGCCTCTGGCCGGGAATCCCATCTCAAACCGCAGTTCCATCCGGTTTTCCGAAAATGTAACGGCAATCCGTTCCATCACCTTCTGCCCCGTGCGGCAGGTGCTGATTCTTCCGCTCTTGCCGGAACCCATGTTTCCCCTGTCCATTTTCCGGAGAAAACCGTTAAACCGCCGGAGTACCTGATCCTCCAGCGCCAGCTTTCTGTTTCTGGTATTCCAGTACTCCTCCGGAAATCCATGGCTGGCTTTCTTTATCTCAAAACGCAGCCGGGACGGAGAAGCGAAAGGGTCGCCCTGCACATGATCGATGTGCAGCACATACCGCCCGCAGTCATACGCCCCCGCCAGACTTTTATACATTCCATAGCTTTTATGGTCTATTCTCTGCAACATGCGCCGCAGATCTTCTATCCTGTTCATATATTTCCTCTTTTCTGAGTTCTTGTTCTTCCGTCATTTTATTTCTCTGAGTTCTTATTCTTCTGTCATGATACTACATTTATGATATTCAGGGAAAATTCTCTCTCCGGGCTCCTGTGCCCGCCACAGCGCAGTCCGGAAAGATCGTTCTCAGGAAACCGTATCCCGCAGCTTATAGAAATAAAAGCTCTGCACTTCCAGACTGCCGGACAGGAGCCGGTCTATGGTGATCCAGTCGCCAAAAGCGCTGGTGGCCCGCTTCGGCAGATAGTTGGAATCCAGCAGGAGGAATTTATCCTTCTTTTTGCTGTAATCGGCAATGACCACATAATGTCCTTCCACATGGACGATGGCCACGTCCCCTGCCGCCAGCTTCTTTTTCAGCTCGTCGATGCTGCCGCTCTTGCCGTCCCACGCAAAGTTATATTTCTTTCCGAACGCCTGACAGGCCCCCTTAAAGATGCCGTCATCGGTGCCGCTGCCCACAATCCGGTAATTCTTCTCCACGGCATAGTCCGCCAGATCCATCACGTCCATATACTGGCCGGAGAGCGCATACACTGCGTTGACCGTGGCAAGAACGCCGCAGCCGGCCGTTCCCATGCTGCCTCCCCCGCCGTACGGCGTCCCGCACCACTGCGGGTCATACTGGGTAAAGATCATCGGCTGTTTCTTATTGAGCATCCGCTGTTTCGCGCTGATCCGCCAGTGGGAAGCAGCGCTTCGCCGGTCCGTCATAAAAATAAGTTCCCGGTTCTCATCCTGTCCCAGAAAGAGCTGGCTGTCCCCGTGCTGAATCGAGAAGGAACCGCTGTTCCGATTCAGGCGAAACAGTCCGTTCTCCCCATCCGGCTCTGCCGTCCAGACTGGTTTCCAGACGGATGACACCGCCGCTTTTGCTACTTCTGTCCCGAAGACTTCCTCCCCGGTGGACATCCCGGCAACCGAATTTTCAGTTGCCGCAGCATCTCCGGCCTCTTTTCCGGCAGAATCTGTCCCGGCCGCCGTCCGCTCTGCGGACAGATACTGCCCGGTCTCCTGATTCTTTATATAATAGTCGTTGTCGGACACATAAGTCAGTTCCATCGTATAGCTGTCATAGGCCGCCAGCCCGGTCTGGTTCTCCATGGCCGCGCCGCCGCTCTCATCATCCATATAGCCGCAGCGAAGCAGATAGACCCCGTCCGCCAGAATCTGTTTATCCCGCCCGTCATAGAGCAGGCAGTTGGAAAACGCATCGCCGGTCATCCAGCCCATGGCGTAGCCTTCCTTCGTCTCATAGATCACCTGCCGGCGGTCGCCTTCTCTGGTGACCACGATGATTCCCGTATATTTGCCGATGGTGCCCTGCACCTGGTCAAAGCTGCCGTCCGTATAAGCGTACATGCCGTCCCTGGCTGTAGCATAAACCGGTTCGTAAGAAGGGTCCACGATAAAGGTATCCGCCGAAAACCAGCCGCTTCCCGTATCCTCTCCGCTGGTATACTCGCCGAACACAGCGTCTCCCTCTGCCCGGACAGCGATAATCCACAGTCTGGCGCCGTCCACCTGTCCGATCTGTTCCGACAGACTGGAATCTTTATATACATTTACTGTGCCGTACTGCACGGAATACGCCGTCAGCGGTTTATGCTCCATGTCCGTTGGAAACGCGCGGGCAATCTGCTCACCGGCATCGTTTCTTTTCTGCGCAGTGGCATTGTCGTCCCCGGCGTTCTCCGCGCCCCCGCCTGAAGCTGCCGAACTGGCCGCCGTCGAGGTGCCCCCGGTATTCTCCCCGCCCTCGCCCGGCGCTGTTGTCTGCGCGGTGGCAACGACAGTATCAGCCTCCGATGTCGCTGCCGCCACGTCGGCCCGCATTGTCAGCAGCGACAATACGCCGACAGCCAGCAGCAGACAGAGCTTGATATTGGCCAGAGCGTCCGCCAGACCGCTGTTGACCGGCTTGTTCTCTTCCTTTTTCATCTTCTTCATATAATTCTGTACATCCTTCTTCGATACCCCTGCGCCTTCCCGCTTCCGTCTTTCCTCAAAGGCCTTCATGGACTCTTTATGGCCGCAGGCGCAGACAAACTTCTGATTATCCTTCTGACCGATCAGTTCCATCCGCTTATGGCAGACCGGACAGCGGGCGTTGGTGAGCCGGGAAACCCGCTCGCGGTACCCACATTCCCTGTCCTGGCAGACCAGCATTTTGCCCTGCTTGCCGTTGACGGCCAGAAGGCGTTTGCCACACTGCGGACAGATCTTATTGGTCAGGTTGTCATGACGAAACGTCCCCTCACCGCCCTTGATCTCTTCTGTGAGCGATGTGGCGTAGGCCCGAATCTCTTTCATAAATGCATTCTGCCGCAGCTTTCCGGCGGCGATGCCCGATAACTTCATCTCCCACCGGGCGGTGAGCTCCGGCTTTTTCAGATCTGCCGGCACCAAACCCAGCAGCTGTTTCGCCTTCCCTGTCATGTGGATTTCATTTTCTTTCTTCTCGATCAGGAAAGAACTGAATAACTTATCAATGATATCTGCCCGGGTGGCGACAGTGCCAAGCCCGCCGGTCTCCTGCAGGGTCTTCGCCGCATTTTTATCTTTGCTCTGCATATACCGGACCGGGTTCTCCATGGCCTGCAGCAGTGTTCCTTCCGTAAATCTCGCCGGTGGCTTCGTCTTTCCTTCCGTCGCTTTGAGCGCCGGACTTCCGAGACGCTCTCCTTCCGTCCACGCCGGAAGCACGCTCTCCGTCTCGCCGTCCTGTTCGGTGAGCACTTCCTTATAGCCCGGGCGCAGCGGTACATTTCCTTTCACCTCGAAGGTCTCTCCGCCGCAGTCCACCGTCACCGCCGTCTGCTCATACTCACAGGCCGGGTAAAGCATGGCCAGAAAACGGCGCACCACCAGGTCAAAAATCTTTCGCTCATCCACGGAAAGCTGCGCCAGAATGACCGGCTGCTCCGTCGGGATGATGGCGTGATGGTCGGATACCTTTTTATTATTGACAAAAGACGGTCCCGTCTTGATCTTGCCCTTGAGGATGGTGTTGGCGTAGGTCCGGTACGGCCCCACGGCCACCGCCGCCACCCTCTCCCGGAGCGTCTCCGCCACATCGGTGGTCAGATACCGGGAATCTGTCCGCGGATAGGTGAGCACCTTGTGATGTTCGTAGAGGCTCTGCATCAGATTGAGCGTCTGCTTGGCGGAAAATCCGTACCGCTGATTGGCGTCCCTCTGCAGGGTCGTCAGATCGTAGAGGCCGTCCAGATGGGAACTCTTCTTCGTCTTCTTCACGGAGACGACCCGGCCGTCGCCGGCCGTCGCCCTGTCGTAGGCCCTGTCCCTGGACTCCTTCGCAAACACTGAGGAACTTCCGCTGCCCCGCTCCTTCCATGTAAATGTGACGCCCTTCCACCGGGCCTGCAGACCATAATACGGTTTCGGCACGAAATGCCGGATCTCTTCCTCCCTCGCCGCAATCATGGCAAGGGTTGGTGTCTGCACCCGCCCGCAGGAAAGCTGGGCGTTATACTTGCAGGTCAGCGCCCGGGTGGCGTTGATGCCCACCAGCCAATCGGCCTCAGCCCGCGCCACCGCCGCCCGGTAGAGATTGTCATATTCTTTCGCGTCCTTCAGATGGGCGAATCCCTCCCGGATGGCCTTATCCGTCACCGATGAGATCCACAGCCGCTTAAGAGGTTTCTTACAGCCCGCCTTCACGATGATCCACCGTGCCACCAGCTCGCCCTCTCTTCCCGCGTCGGTGGCAATGATCACCTCGGAGATATCCTTTCGTTCCATCAGGTTCTTCACCGCCTGGAACTGTCCCCTTGTTTGCGGGATCACCACCAGCTTGAGATGATCCGGCATCATCGGCAGATCCTCCATCTTCCACGTTTTCAGCTTCTTGTCATAACCCTCCGGGTCCGCCAGCGTCACCAGATGCCCCAGCCCCCAGGTCACCACATATTTATCACCTTCGATATAATTCTTTGTCTGTTTCTTACAGCCCAGCACCCGGGCGATATCCCTCGCCACGGAAGGCTTCTCTGCTAATACTAATCGTTTCATTCTCATTCTCCGTTGTCTTTTTCCGTATGCCACATCCTCTATTTTCAACAAATGCACAGGTAACAAAAGGGATTCCTTTTTTCTTTTATTGTGTTTCGCTGTTGTCGTTTGTTTTGGCCGCCAGCAGTTCCGCCAGTGTCTGATAGAGGACCGAAAAATCAATCGGTTTGGATATGTGGGCGTTCATGCCGGCCTTGGTGGTGGCGGCAATGTCCTCCGCGAAGGCGTTGGCGGTCACAGCCAGGATCGGGATGGTGCGGGCGTCGGCGCGGTTCATGGCGCGGATGGTGGAGGCGGCCTCGCAGCCGTCCATCTCCGGCATCTGCATATCCATGAGGATGACGTCAAAATAGCCCTCCGGCGACTGCCGGAAACAGTCCACGGCCTCCCGGCCGTTCCATGCCTGCGTCACTTTCATATCATGCATCTCCAGAATCTCCGTGGCGATTTCCATGTTGACGTCGTTATCTTCCGCCACCAGTGCCCGCCGGCCGGCAAGCTGCAGAATCTCCTGCTTCGCCGGATTGTCTGTGCTGCCATCGTCCTGCACCGGCTTTTCCACACTCTCCAGAGAGAGTGTCACCGTGAAGGTGCTTCCCTCGCCCAGACGGCTCTCCACAGTAATCTGTCCGTCCATCTGGGAGACGAGGCTCTTGACGATCGGCATACCAAGGCCGGTTCCCGCCACTCCTCTGGCACCAAACCGGACCTCTCTCTCATACGGCTTAAACAGTTTGTCGAGAAATTCCGGCGTCATGCCGCGGCCGGTGTCCGCGATGATAAACTGATACTTCTTAATCTTCTGGCTTCCCATCTGACGCACCCGGACATCGATCGAATCTCCCTCATCGCTGTATTTGACTGCGTTGGATATCAGATTATTGAGAATCTGCGTGACGCGGGAGGCGTCTCCCAGCACCACCGGTTCCGACACGTCAAAGGACAGGGTGAACTGCTTGTTCTCTTTCTGGGCCTGCGCCCGGAAAATCTCCGCGCATTTTTCCACACAGTCTTTGATGTCAAACGGCTCCCGGTTCAGGTCAATCTTTCCCCTCTCCAGCCGGGAGATTTCCAGAAGGTCGTTGATGAGCGTCAGAAGCTGCTGGCTGGCCGTGCGGATTTTCGTCAGATATTCCGCTGTCTGACCCGCGTCGCCGTAACTTTTTTCTGCCAGTTCCGTCAGTCCGATGATGGCGTTGAGCGGCGTGCGCATATCGTGAGACATGGTGGAGAAGAACCGGTTCTGCGACTCTTCATTTTTTCTGGCCTTATCCAATGCATTTTCCATGAGAGCCATGTGATGAAGCTGCACCTGTTTCTCCTCGTCAATTTCCCGGAAACAGATGACCACCTCTCCCTGACTTAAGGATTCATCAAAAAGCAGGCGGACATTGACCCAGCGATACTCGTCATTGAACAGACGCAGGAAGTCTCCGCCGTAATCGCGCACCCGGCGCTTCACCAGTTTCTTGACATTTTCGATGGAGAAGCTCTGCTTAAATTCCAGATAGGCGTCCTTCTCGATGATAGCCGCCGCCTCCGTCAGAAATGTCTGATAGTCGCCCTTTTGCGGAATCCGCTTCCGCAGATAATCGGAACCCTTGATCATCTCATAGGTTCCCTCCTCATAATCCAGGCGGTAGATGGCATAGTAGGCGTTCCCGAGGACGCGCACCGTGTCGTTGGTCCTCTCAATCTTCCGGTTCAGCCAGGAATTACGGATGCTCGTCAGCGCCGTAAAGCTCAGAAACAGCAGAAAGACCACGGCAAATCCGACGGTAAACTGCCGCAGATCGCCAAGAATCGTCCGGTGCGGCACGGTGACGATGGAAAACCAGCCGTTTTCCGACACACTGTAATATACGCTGCGTCTTCTCCCGTCCAGATCTATAATACTGGAATCTTTGCTGTCCAGCTCCCCTTTTTTCAGTTTTGTGATGATGCTGTTGAGATACTGCTGCATCTCCTCTCTGCTCACGGAAAGCTCTGTGTTTGCGTACAACAGATTTTCTTTCCTGTCGCAGAGAAAATAAGAACTTCCCTCCGGAAGTGTCACCTGATGCTCCAGCATCTGAAAGTTCTCCGGAAAGATGTCGAAGGCCAGTACATTTCCTTCCTCCCCACTCTTGACGGCGATGGTCACCACCTCGCGGTTGTATACGGCGTCCTCATACAGATCGGTATAGATCACCTCTCCGTCCGCCTCCAGAGCCCGCTGATACCATTCTGAGCCGGTATAATCATAATCTTCCAGCTTCTCATCGCCCTTTCCCACAAAATCACCGTTTAAAATGGCATAAGGATCTGCCATCTGATCCGTCACCTTTTGAATATCCTCAAAAAATCCACGAAGCCAGACCTCTATTTTCGCGTTATCTTCCGTCTCTTTTGTCAGACGTTCCAGATGGGCGGAACCCATCCGAAGCAGGGCTTCATAGGCGGACAGACTGCGCTCTTCTTCCACAGAAAAGCTGATTGCCAGAGATTCTCCGGTCTTCTGTGCATTTTCCAATAATTTATTTTGTAAAATGTGCAGGCTGGCGATGGACAACACAAAAAACGCCAGAAGCGTTGCCACATAAAAGCGGTACTGCTGCCAAAAACGCCGCCATCCTTTTTTATGTCCCTTTTTTTTCGTTTTCATAATCATCTCCCGGTCTTCATGAGCCTTTGCAGAATGCGGAGCAGTTCCCGCATATCAAGCGGTTTCGCGGTGTGCGCGTTCATGCCGCATTCCAGGCAGCGTTTGATATCTTCCGAGAAGGCGTCCGCCGTCATGGCGATGATCGGAACATCCGCGTCCTCCCTGTCCAGAGCGCGGACAGCCTTCGTGGCCTCGTAGCCGTTCATCACCGGCATCCGAAGATCCATCAGGATCGCGTCATAATATCCCGGCCCGGACTTCCTGAAAAGTTCTACACATTTCTCTCCGTTTTCCGCCCAGTCAAGCTCGAAGCCGCAGGAAGAAAGCAGTTCGCAGGCAATCTCCCAGTTAAGCTCATTATCTTCCGCCACCAGAAGCCTTCGGCCGGTATAATCCGGCATGGTTTCTTCTTTCTTCTCGGCACCCTCTTCTCCTGTTTCCATGAAATGACTGAGTCCGTAATAGAGGGTGGATTTAAACAGCGGCTTGGAAATAAATCCATTGACGCCCGCCTGTTTCGCCTCCTCCTCGATGCCGCTCCAGTCGTAGGCGGAGATGATCAGAATCGTAATATCCTCTCCGATCTGCTCCCGGATTTTTCTGGCCGTCTCGATGCCGTCCATGCCAGGCATCTGCCAGTCCAGAAGAATTGCCTGATAATCCCGTCTCTCCGCATGTCTCTTCTTTGCCATCTCCACAGCCTGCGAACCGGAGATTGCCCATTCCGCCTGCTGTCCGATTTCCGTCAGCGCTCCGGCGGCACTCTGGCAGAGCGGTTCGTCGTCGTCCACCACAAGGACGTCCCAGGTTTTTAGCAGCATCTCCTCCTCCGGCTGCGTGACGCGCTCGAAATCCAGCGTCACATGGAACTCGCTGCCCCGGTTTTGCTCGCTTCGCACAGAGATCGTGCCCTCCATGGCGTCCACGATATATTTGGTGATGGCCATGCCCAGACCGCTTCCCTCGGTGCGGTGCACCCGTTTGCTGTCCTCCCGGACAAAAGACTCAAATATGTGCTTTTGAAATTCTTCGGACATTCCCATACCGGTATCCTGCACCCGGAAATGTGTCCGTACCCAGTCTTCCCCCTTCGGGGATTCTTCCTGTGACACGATCACATCGATCCGCCCTCCCGCAGGTGTAAATTTCAGCGCATTTGACAAAAGATTGATCAGCACCTGATTGAGACGGACGCCGTCGCAGCACACCTGCTCTTCTTCTACATCTTGAATCAGGATATCGAAATTCTGCCGTCTGGCGCGGGCCTGGGGCTGCACGATACTCACGATACTCTCCATAAGTTCCTTGAGAGAGGTCAGCTCTTTGTTCAGCGTCAGTTTCCCGCTCTCAATCTTTGACATATCAAGGACATCGTTAATAAGCCCCAGCAGATGTCTGCTGGAGAGAGTGATCTTTTTGAGACAGTCCTTCACCTGCTCCGGCTTGTCGATATTGGCCGTGGCGATGGCCGTCATGCCGACAATGGCGTTCATCGGCGTGCGGATATCATGGCTCATGTTGGCAAGAAACTCACTTTTTGCCTGACTGGCATGTTCCGCTTCTTTCTTCACTCTGTCAAGCTCTGCCATCTGTTTTCTGGACAGCCTGAAATACAGGGCGAACACCACCAGGGTCGCCAGAACCAGAATCCCGCATCCGGCCAGAGACGTCCAGATCCGCTGTCTGCCAAGCGTAGCCAGCGCTTCATCCAGAATACTGTGCGGCATGACTGTCACCATGGTCCACTCGGTACTCGGCATCGGCGCGCAGTAAATGTGCTGCCGTCCCTCACCCATGGACGCCACCATGCTGTATTCCTGTCGATTTTTCGCCGCCTCCTTCATCATCTGCACCGTATTGCCGATATCTTCCGCTCCGCCCTCTTCTCCGCTTTCCAGAATCCAGTCGTAGCAGTTATCGTAATCCGTGTCGGAATTTTTGATGACAAATGTACCATCATTGCGAATGATATGTGTAAAAATCAGGCTGTTATCCATATGCAGCGCCAGCGCCTCGCTGAGCTTTTCAATGCGCACACCCGCCAGAAGCGCCGTACACTGTTGTCCGTCGGACATGGCATATCCTGTGTTCTCCGGATACCCCGCGGAAACGCCGTAAAGCAGAATCATCTCTCCTTTTTTATTCTTTCCCACGGTGACCATTTTTCCACCTTCATTCATGGCCGCGAGAAAATCTTTCTCGTCCTCGATGGTCAGCTCGTCTCCGTACAGGACTTCTGCCTTTCCCTCCGTGCTGTAGAGGGCCAGATAGATGAACCCCTGTGCTTCCGCCCGGGTTTCCAGTCCCTCCCTCTCGGTCCCGCCCAGAGAGTCCTTCCCCTCCGGATACGTGGTCTGGATAATACCTTCCACCTGCCCGAGACGCAGATTGACCAGGGTCTCAAAATGCTTCTGAATCTGGGAACTCATGCCCATCATATAGGTATCGACCACCTGATTGAGCGTATTCGTATTCTGCTGTATCATAAATCGATTGATCAACGTGAACACACCGATACAGAGAACCAGCAGGCAGGCAAAGCTTACCCAGAGAAACCGGATGATCTTTTTGTTTAAGGCTGACTCCCTGTGTTTGTGCATTACATTTTTTATTCTGCTCATACCTTCCCCCGCCTTTCCTCTATTCCGAAAGAGCGTCAACTGCTTTTTGCACCTGATCATAGGTCCGGCTGATCTCCTCCATCATGCCGTAAGCCTCCTCGTATTCTTCTGCCCGAAGCAGTTCCACCTGTCGGGTAAACAGCGGAATCAGCGACGTGATGGAAAGATTGCCGCACATGCCTTTTAGGGTGTGGGAGGCCTGCAGCGCACTCTCCGGGTCTTTTTTTCCGACCGCTTCCGCCAGTTTCGCATAGTTAGTATCGGCGGCAAACTTTTTCAGCATCCGCTCCAGAAAATCTTCTTTTCCCATGAACCGTTCCAGTGCGTTTTCCACGTCCACACCGGCTGCCTTTAATGTTTCTTTTTTTAAAGTATCCATCTTATCTTCTCCTTTTTTCACGCTTTCTGATACATTTTCACAATCTCGTCTTCCACGGAGAAAAACGCATCCAGAAGCTTCGGATTAAACACACCGCAGGAACCGTCCCGGATCATCTCCACGACCTTCTCCCGCGGAAAAGCATCTTTGTAGACACGTTTGCAGCTTAAAGCGTCATACACGTCCGCCAGAGAAACAATCTGCGACCACGGCGAGATCTCATCCCCCTTAAGGCCGTCCGGATATCCTCTTCCGTCCCAGCGCTCATGATGATGTCTGGCGATATCTCTGGCGTAATCGTAAGCCGTATTTTCTCTGAGTTCCGGTATCTTGTCCAGCAGCTGTTCTCCCTGAATGGTGTGAGCCTTCATGACCTCAAACTCCTCCGCTGTCAGCCTGCCCGGTTTATTTAACACCGCGTCAGGAATGGCAATCTTTCCGATATCATGCATGACGGAAGCCAGGGCAATCTGATCAATCACATAGTCTTCAAGACCCTCTCCCCATTCCGTGTATTTCAGCATATATTTTGTAATGTCATGAATCCGCCGGACATGATCTCCCGACTCGGCGCTTCTGAACTCTATGGCCGTAGCCAGCCCTTCGATCATCCCCTTGTTGAGCCGGATAATCTGTTCCGCCTGTTTTAAAAGCTCCGCCTGCTGCACCATCACCTGGTTGGACAGACTGCGTCTTGCCCGGAACAATTCCACCACGGAATTGACCCGCCGCATGACCACGTAAGGGACCACCGGCTTGCTTATCACGTCCATGACTCCCATCTGATAGGATTCCTTCATCACCGCGTCGTTAGCCTCCGCCGTGATGAGGAACACCGGAATCTCATCCAGCAGTTCTCTTTTTTTCAGATGACGCAACGTCTCAAGACCATCCATCTCCGGCATCATCACGTCAAGAAGAACCGCGCAGTACTTCTCCGGGGCGGACAATATCTTCTCAAGGCCGACCCGCCCGTTCTCCGCCTCCTCCACCTGGTAATGTTCCGAAAAAATGTTATCCAGAATCCCGCGGTTAATCTCATCATCATCCACGATCAATATGGTCTGCGGACTCCTGTACACCGCACTGTGAACTACCTGTTCCATTTTGCCCTCTTCTCCTGTTTTTCGATCTTTACTCTTGTGATAGGTTCTTTTAAAAATCAAAGATATTTTTCCATCTGCGGCAGCTCCACCCCACATTCTTTTTTCAGTCCATCCAGGATGGAGCGGAGGCCGTCGGTCACCTGCACGGCTGTGATGCCGGCCCGGCGGGCGCCCTCGCAGTTCTCTGCCACATCATCGAAGAACACCGCGTTTTCCGGCGCGATATGGTACCTCTCCAGAAGAGCCTGATAGATGGCGTCGTCTGGTTTCATCAGCTTGACATCGTAAGAAAAGACGCCGCCGTCCATGTAATTTAAGAAGGTATATTTCTTCCGGTTCAGCCCCAGCAGGGTCTCGCCGTAGTTGGACAGGGCATAAACCTTGTATCCCATCTCGTGGAGGGTGCGGATCAGCTCCTCGGCATAGGCAAAGGGATGGCACACATTGCCAAAATTCTCCTTCTGCCAGATGCGGTCAATCTCCTCCGCATACCGCGGCGCCTCCAGCTTCATCTGAGCGATGACATTCTCATCCCCCATCACGCCCCGGTCAAACTCATTCCAGAGCGGATTCTGAAAAATCGCCCTGGCGATGCCTTCCTTTTCCTCTCCCTCATATCCCATATCGGTCAGAAAATCTCTCCATCTGAAATGAATCAATACCATACCCAGGTCAAAAATCAGTGTTTTCATATCTGTGTTAATCCTCCCTGTGCTTACTGATGCCGCAGAATAATTTCTTCTGAAACAATATGCCTGCTTATCACTGCGGCTGTCTCTTCTGTCTTGTATCGACTGTTTTACACCAGAATCTCTACAATTACTTTATCCTGCCATTTCTTTTCACAAATACCCGGCTTCTTTTCTGACAAA
>DXEQ01000309.1 GCA_019114885.1 Candidatus Anaerobutyricum stercoripullorum | reverse complement strand
CATCAGAGGGAAAAATGGGAGATTTCTTTATGGCGTATCAATAAGCGCCTCAAGTTGCTCCGCAGTGCTTTTTCTATTGTGCAAAAAACATCCGTGTCACCCCTAAGAAAAAGCGGTGCGAGGAGAACCTTCTGTGTCAAAAATGGTGTTATAGACCAATTATTAGAATCGGCCTTTTTCCCCTCATTTTCCTCATTGGTGCAATCTAATCTCCAAGCGAAGCCTGAAATAATCGAAAAGAGCGTAAAAAAGTGGGGCACCCCTGCTATTTACAGGGGTGCCCTATAATTCCTCGCCGCTATGCGATATCCATAGACGACGTCATAATCTGATGGAGCATACGGGACTTGAACCCGTGACCTCCACACTGCCAGTGTGGCGCGCTCCCAGCTGCGCTAATGCCCCATGGGCAAAGTATAGCACAGACAGGTATTTTGTGTAAAGAGAAAATTTAAGGTAAACTTCATCTTCTTTTCAGCCCCCTCTAAGGCTCCCCTGCTATGATATCCGCAGAAAGGAGCTGAAAGACATGAACAACATCATAACAACACAGTCACTCACCAAAGAATATGACCATAAAAAAGTAGTAAACGCTCTCGATCTCATCGTGCCGGAGGGCAGCGTCTACGGGTTTCTGGGGCCAAACGGGGCCGGCAAATCCACGACGCTCAAGATGCTTCTGGGGCTTGTGAAACCGACAGACGGACAGGTCCGCATTTCAGGGAAAATCCTGTCGCCGGAGAACCGTCTGGAGATTCTCAGACAGACCGGCTCTCTGATCGAGTCACCCGCCTATTACGGGCATCTGAGCGGGCGGGAGAATCTTCAGATCATCTGTAAGCTGAAAAATGTATCGGAAAACGAGATCTCACGGGTGATGCATCTGGTGCGGATGGAGAAACAGATGAATAAAAAAGTCAGGAATTATTCTCTGGGTATGAAACAGAGGCTCGGCATTGCCGCGGCGCTCCTGGGCAGCCCGAAGCTGCTCCTTCTGGATGAACCCACCAACGGGCTGGACCCGGCGGGCATTCAGGAGATTCGGGAACTCATACGGGGATTGCCGCAGCACGGCATCACCGTGCTGGTATCCAGCCATCTCCTGGCTGAGATCGATCAGATGGCCACCGATGTGGGCATCATCGACAAGGGGGAGCTGATCTTTCAGGACAGCCTGCTGATCCTCCATGAACACAGCCGGTCACGGATTCATTTTGAGACGGACCATAACGAGGAAGCCTTTCAGATGCTTCGCCGGGCCGGTCTGCCGGTGCGGATGGCGGACAACGCCTTCTACCTTGATAATGTTTCCGATGAAAATGTAATCCAGGCCGTCCGTCTCTGCGTGGAGGCCGGGTTCGGCGTTCTCCGGGTCACAGAGCAGCAGAAAAGTCTGGAAGATATCTTCCTCTCTCTTACCGGAAAGCAGGTGAGCTTATGAGTATGACGACTACTTTACAGGCAGAACGGATGAAACACCGGCATCGCAAATTTTGCCTTCTTCCTGCCGTGCTGCTCGGCTTCGAACTTCTCTGGTCCCTCTGGGGGCTGGAACCGAAAAAAGCCGGAGATGCGGCGCAGGGATATCTGAGCGCCTTTTACATGTTTCCGATCATCCACTGCCTGATCTATCCTGTGTTTCTGGCAGTGCTTGTCAACCGGCTCTGCGATATGGAAATCAAGGGCGACACTCTGAAACTGCTCTTTACGCTGGAGCAGAAAAAGTCTTTTTACAACTGCAAGTATCTCATGGCGGTGAAATACATTTTTATCACCTCCATCGGTTCCGGTCTCATCATTTTCCTGACCGGGAAAATGTACCGCTTTACCGACCGTCTGGAACCGCACATGCTCCTGCAGCTCATCCTCACCACATTTCTGGTGAGCACGGTGCTCTTAAGCATCCAGCAGGTCTTATCCCTGCTCTCCTCCAACCAGATCCTTCCTCTGGTCGTAGGACTGGCCGGTTCGTTTCTGTCGCTGTTTTCCATGTTTTTCCCACCGGCCGCCGCGCGGCTCATCATCTGGGGATATTACGGAATCTTCGGATTCGTGGCCATGGACTGGGACCGGGCCACCCGGATCACCGATTACTATGAAGTGCCTTTTGACTGGACGGGACTGCTGCTGTTCGCTGTTTTTTCCGCAGTCGTCTACGTCATCTGCCGGGCTATCGCCCTGAGAAAGGAAGTGTGAGATATGCTGCTTCGATGTATACAGGCGGAGAACCTGAAACTGAAACATTCCGTGATCTATCTGGCCTTTATCGCCATCCCGGTCATCCCTGCCATCATGGGAACCTTTAACTATCTGCAGAATCTGGACCTGCTAAAGAGCGGCTGGTACTCTCTGTGGACACAGATCACCCTCTTTTATGCTTCCTTTTTCTATGCGCCGCTCATCGGAATCTACTGTTCCTATCTCTGGCGGCTGGAGCATATGCATAACAACTGGAACCACTTTATGACCATGCCGGTATCTGTCGCGGACAGTTTTCTGGGCAAGCTGTTCGTCATCCTGAAAGTGACTTTGCTCACCCAGATCTGGATCAGCGTCCTGTTTTTCATCAGCGGCAAACTGGCAGGATTTCCCGGCATCTTCCCGGCACAGATCTTTCTGTGGCTGCTGCGGGGGACTCTGGCGGCGATCGCCATCGCCTCCCTCCAGCTTCTTCTGTCCATGGTCATCCGGAACTTTGCCATTCCCATCGGTATCGCGCTCTTTGGAAGCGTGGCCGGCGTGCTGGCCAACAATGCGGGGCTGGGCTATATCTGGCCTTACTCCCTCATGATGCTCGGCATGAACTCCAACAAAACAGAAGATGTGATGACCGCCATGGGCGATACCATCTCCTTTTATGTCTCCGTAATCCTCTTCTTCCTCCTGTTTGCCGGCGCCGCCATCTGGCTGCTTAAGACAAGAGATGTGAAAGCGTGAGCCGGGAACCGCTTCTTAAGCGGTTCCTCCCGCCTGATTTATCATATCACCGATTCCTCAACGGATGACGGCGGACAAAGCGACATGGACGCTCCCGCCGTCATCCGGACAGATTACGCCAGATGCCAGATATCCCTGTTGTACTCTTCTATGGTCCGGTCGGAGGAGAAGAATCCGGCTTTCGCGATATTTACGAGCATCTTTTTCGCCCACTCTTCGCGGTCTGCATAAGCACGCAGCGCCCTCTCCTTCGTCTCTTTATAAGAATCAAAATCCAGAAGAGTCATGAACCAGTCTTTGCAGATCAGCTCATTTTTCAGACGCTCCAGATTCTCTCTCCGTCCCACCTGCAGCATCTTTTCGCTGGTGATAAAGTCTATGGCTGCTTTGATGGACGGATTCTTGTCATAATACTCTTTTGCCACATAGTCTCCCTTGGCGTAATGGTCGATGACCGCATCGCTGGAAGCGCCGAATACGAAAATGTTATCATCACCCACGGCTTCATGAATCTCCACGTTGGCGCCGTCCTCCGTTCCCAGCGTCACTGCGCCGTTGAGCATGAATTTCATATTTCCCGTGCCGCTGGCTTCTTTTGAAGCCAGAGAAATCTGCTCGGAGATATCGCAGGCCGGAATCAGTTTTTCCGCCTTTGTCACGTTATAATTTTCCACCATGACAACTTTAAGATACGGGCTGACCTCCGGATCGTTGTTGATGACCTCCTGCAGGCAGAGAATCAGGTGAATGATATCTTTGGCGATCACATAGGCAGGAGCTGCCTTTGCGCCGAAGATGGCCGTCACCGGAGCGGCCGGGATCTTTCCGGATTTGATTTCCAGGTATTTATCAATGATATAGAGGGCATTCAGCTGCTGTCTCTTGTATTCATGGAGACGTTTTACCTGAATATCAAAGATGGTATCCGGGCTGATTTTAATCCCCTGCGTCTCTTCCAGGTACTTACAGAGGGATTCTTTGTTTTTATGTTTGATCTCCAACAGCTTTTGAAGCACCCCGGCATCATCTTTATATCGCAGCAGTTTCTCAAGTTCTGTCGCATCTTTCTTGTACCCCTCTCCGATCAGGCTTTCCACATAGTCCGCCAGATACGGGTTGCAGTGGAGAAGCCAGCGGCGGAACGTAATACCGTTGGTTTTGTTATTGAATTTCTCCGGATAAATGCGGTAAAAATTGTGGAGTTCGGAATTCTTTAAGATCTCCGTATGAAGGGTGGCCACACCGTTGACGCTGAATCCGTAATGCATGTCGATGTGAGCCATGTGCACCGTATCATAGCGGTCGATGATCGCAACGTTCTCATCGTCAAATCTTCTTCTCACCTTATCATCCAGCACCTCAATAATCGGCATCAGCTGCGGCACCACTTTTTTCAGATAATGAACCGGCCATTTTTCCAGCGCCTCCGAGAGGATGGTGTGGTTGGTGTAGGCGCAGGTCTTTGTCACCACATCGATGGCGTCATCCATCTCCAGTCCTCTGCGCACCAGCAGGCGGATCAATTCCGGGATCACCATGGTCGGGTGCGTATCATTGATCTGGATGACTGCGTAATCCGGCAGATCATACAGGTTGCTGCCTTTTTTCACACACTCATCCAGAATCAGCTGTGCAGCGCTGCTGACCATAAAATACTGCTGGTAGATACGCAGCAGCCGTCCGTTCTCGTCCCCGTCGTCCGGGTAGAGAAACAGCGTCAGGTTTCTTCTGATATCCTCTTTGTCAAAACAGATGCCGTCACTCACCATGGTTTCATCCACCGTATCAATATCAAAAAGGTGCAGCTTATTTGTCTTGTTGTTATATCCTGTTACGGCGATATCATACATTCTCGCCTGTACTTTCAGACCGTTAAAATAAACCGGGTAGGTCACTTCCGTTTTTTTCAGCCAGGATTTTTCTTTGATCCACGGATTTGGCGTTTCCTGCTGCATCCGGTCTGCAAACCTCTGCCGGAACAGACCCAGATGATAATTGAGACCGATTCCGTCACCGGCCAGACCAAGGCTGGCAATAGAATCCAGGAAGCAGGCAGCCAGCCGTCCAAGACCACCGTTGCCAAGAGACGGTTCCGGCTCGATCTCCTCGATCTCGGCCAGATTCCTGCCGCTGGCCTCCAGAACCTCCTTCACCTCTTTGTAGATACCGAGATTGATCATGTTATTGGAAAGCAGCTTGCCGATCAGAAATTCCGCGGAAATGTAATACAGCTTTTTCTTTCCGTCTGTGCGCTCCTTTTTCTCTGCCATCTCTTCCACAACAGTGAGAAGCGCGTCATAAATCTCTTCGTTGGAAGCCTCCGCGATCTCTTTTCCGAGGGCCTGTGTGATTATTTCTTTCATATTCATA
>DXEQ01000308.1 GCA_019114885.1 Candidatus Anaerobutyricum stercoripullorum | reverse complement strand
CGTGCGGATCGCCGCCCTGACCTTGCCTAGAAGCAAGGCTCCGAAGATTGCCAGAGAGCTGGTGGATATGGGTGTGAAGGCGTTCTGGAACTTTGCGCCGGTGGATCTGAATCTGCCGGAGGACGTCATTGTCGAGAATGTACATTTGTCAGAGAGTATTATGACACTTTCCTATCGTATTCATAGCATAAATGAATAGCAGGCCGGAAGATGAAGAACAGAAGGTTTTTCATCTTTCTTTTTATGTGCGCCAAAATGCGCAGGGATAATTTTGTCAAAAACGGCCTTTCAGGGAAGCAGGTGTTTAACCGGAGGAGGTAATATGCAGTATATCGGTTCAAGGGAGGAAATGCAGCGTATTGACGCATACAGTATTGAGACAATGGGAATCCCGGGCATCGTGCTCATGGAGCGGGCGGCCCTCGCCATGGAAGAGGAGATCGTCCGCCGTTTTCCCCGTCCTGTCCCGGTGACGGTCCTCGCCGAGAGGGGCAACAACGGCGGGGACGGTCTGGCCCTCGGGCGGCTTCTTTTTGCCAGAGGGTATGAGGTGTGTATCTATGAGATTGGCGGCGTCCGTCACGCCTCACCATCCTATGAGACACAGAGGACGATTCTTCAAAATATGGGTGTCACGTTTTCGGATGGTCTGCCGCAGGATGACCCGGATATCTGGATAGACGCCATCTTCGGCGTGGGCCTGAAAAGAGAGGTGGCCGGAATCCAGCGGGAGGTGATCGAGGAGGTCAACCGGAGAAAAGGGTATAAGATCGCCGTGGACGTCCCGTCCGGTGTGGACGCTTCCACCGGGCAGATTCTGGGCTGCGGCTTTCAGGCCGATCTGACCATCACATTTGGCCTTTCAAAGATTGGGCTTATACTGTACCCGGGGGCATCCTTTGCCGGGGAGGTGGCTGTCAGAGAGATCGGGTTCCCGGCTCAGGCGGTGGCGGCGGTCGCACCGAAGACGATGGTGTATTCCGAAGAAGATCTGAGCCGCCTGCCGCAGAGAAGTCCCTGGTCCAACAAGGGAACTTACGGGAAGGTTCTTCTCATCGTGGGCGCCAGAAATATGGCCGGGGCAGCCTGGCTGTCGGCCACAGCGGCATACCGGACCGGAAGCGGTCTGGTGCGGATCTTTACCTGTGAGGAGAATCGTGAGATCCTGCAGAGCCGGGTGCCGGAGGCCATTATGACGACGTACCGGACGGAGGAAGAAGCGCTCCGTCTGCTGCCGGAAGCCCTGTCCTGGGCCACTGTCACCGGCATCGGGCCGGGGCTTGGCCAGAGCAGTTTTACCGGACAGCTGCTTACCCTGGTCCTTAAGGAGGGAAGATGTCCGCTGGTCATCGACGCTGACGGTCTCAATACGCTGGCAGTTCTTCTCAGGAAATGTAAAGAAGAGCCGAAAGAGCAGGCGGATAACATCAGTGATCTGTACGAGACATACCCTTCGCCGATCATTCACACGCCCCACCTGAAAGAGATGGAACGACTGACCGGAAAGCCTGTTTCCCGGATTCAGACTTCCATGATCCGGACGGCCAGGGAGGCTGCGGACGAGAGACACATTTTCGTGCTGAAAGACGCCAGGACAGTTGTGTCTGACGGCAGTGATCTCACATATATTAATGTAAGCGGCAATCACGGCATGGCCACCGGGGGAAGCGGAGATGTGCTCACCGGCGTGATCTGCGGTCTGCTGGCCGGGGGACTTCCGGCAGTGGAAGCCGCGCGTCTGGGCGTGTACTGCCATGGGCTTGCCGGAGACGCGGCAGCGGCGCGGACCGGCTGTTATGGTCTTATGGCGGGAGATATTCTGGGCTGTCTGTCGGAAGTGATTCGGTAACAGGATATTTTGCGGAGAAATCTTGCCTCTGAAAAAAGAATACTCACGACATTTTTGGGAAATACTTCAATCAACCGATAAAATGACAGATCGGCAGAGCATCGTGCCCCGCACATGTTTTGAGACAGTGAAGAGATACCTGTGAAAAAGAAAAATGGAGTGAGAGAATTGATGATAAAAAGAGGCGACATATATTATGCGGACCTTCGTCCGGTGGTCGGGTCCGAGCAGGGGGGCGTCCGGCCGGTACTCATCATTCAGAATGACGCCGGCAACCGCCACAGTCCTACGGTCATCTGTGCGGCCATCACCAGCCGCATGAACAAGGCGAAGCTTCCCACGCATGTGGAGCTTTCCACGAGGGAATGTGAGATCAGCAAGGACTCGGTGATCCTTCTGGAACAGATTCGGACGATAGATAAACAGAGACTTAAAGAGAGGGTCTGTCATCTGGACGGCAGGACCATGTACCGGGTGGACCGGGCGCTCAAAGTCAGTCTGGATCTGATTACATAGGAGATAAACCTATGATTCGCGCCGCGAAAGTTTCGCGCTTCGCGGCGGACAAATAATACGCGAAAGCCGGAGAAGTCCACAATGCCGTGGACAATGCAGTTCGCGGCGGACAGAAGATACATTTACAAAGAAAGAGAGGAAGTACATATGCACTTTGAGGCAGCCGATAAAATGAAGAATTTTGAGGCGGGCATTTTCAATATTCTGGATGATAAAAAGAAAGAACTGGAGGCGCAGGGACGGAAGATCTACAATTTTTCTGTGGGCACTCCTGATTTTGAGCCGCAGGAACATGTCATGCGTGCCGTCTCCGAAGCCTGCCTGCACCCGGAGAATTACCACTACTCTTTGAGCGACAGGGACGAGCTTCTGGAAGCGGTCATCCGCCGGTATAAAAACAGATACCACACGGATATCGCAAAAAATGAGATCATGTCCGTGTACGGTTCACAGGAAGGAATGACCCATATATTCCTTCCGCTGATCAATCCGGGCGACCTGGTGCTTCTGCCGAATCCCGGATATCCAATCTTCAATACGGGGGCATTTGTGGCGCAGGCGAATCAGTGGCTTTATCCGCTGACAGAAGAGAACGGATATCTCCCGGATTTTGCCGCGATTCCCGAAGAAGTGCGCAGAGCGGCCAAAGTGATGGTGGTATCGTATCCGGCCAACCCGATCTGCAAGACGGCGCCGGACTCCTTCTATGAGGAACTCATCACATTTGCCAGAGAAAATGAGATTGTGATCATTCATGACAATGCGTATTCCGATATCATTTATGACGGGCGGGAAGGCAGATCCTTTCTCTCTTTCCCGGGAGCAAAGGAAGTAGGCGTGGAGTTTTACTCCTTGTCAAAGAGCTACAATTATACGGGAGCCCGCATGTCCTTTGTGATCGGCAATCCTGAGATTGTGGCCCTGTTTAAGCGTTTCCGCTCACAGATTGATTACGGCATCTTTCTGCCGGTGCAGGCCGGGGCTATAGCGGCTCTCTCCACTGATGATGCGGTGATCAGAGAACAGTGCCGGAAGTATCAGGAGAGAAGAGATGCTCTCTGCGGTGGCCTGCGGGAGATCGGATGGGATATCCCGGACAGCGAGGGAACCATGTTCGCCTGGGGACCTCTGCCGGAAGGATACACGGATTCCGGCGCTTTTGTGATGGAACTGATGGAGAAAACCGGCGTCATCTGTACGCCGGGCGTAAGCTTCGGAAGCCTCGGAGAAGGACATGTCCGTTTTGCCCTGGTGCTGCCGCCGGACCAGATCCGGGAAGCGATCGAGAGCATCCGGCAGTCGGGTATCCTGACGAGATAAGCCCGGTCCTGCCATGTCAAAAAGATGCGGACGGAGGGATTCTTTGTGGCATTGCCGGATGAGATGCCCCGGACGTCAATCCCGCAGCATAATCTTGACGATGGGATAAAATAGTGCTAAAATTCTAAAAGTATGCCGTTTTCCGGGAGCGCCGCAGACTGCAGGCGGAGGAGAGGAAAAGGCAGGGAAGTGATACATTTTCTGTGCGGAAGCGGGAAATGTAAAGAAGATACATATTATAGAGAAGTGAGGAGATAAAAATGTCTGGACATTCCAAATTTGCGAACATCAAGCATAAAAAAGAGAAAAACGACGCCGCCAAGGGTAAGATTTTTACCGTCATCGGCCGTGAGATCGCCGTGGCAGTCAAAGAAGGCGGCCCGGATCCTGCCAATAACAGCAAGCTTCGTGATGTGATCGCCAAGGCAAAGGCCAACAACATGCCGAATGATACCATCGAGAGAGGTATCAAGAAGGCAGCCGGCGACGCCGAATCCGTCAACTACGTACAGAACACCTACGAAGGCTACGGCCCAAGCGGCATCGCCATCATCGTAGAGACCCTGACTGACAACAAGAACCGTACCGCTGCCAACGTCCGCGCCGCATTCTCCAAAGGCAAGGGCAACATCGGTACCAGCGGCTGCGTATCCTTCATGTTCCAGAAAAAGGGACAGATCATCGTATCCAAAGAAGAGTACGAGACCGACCCGGACGAGTTCATGATGCTCGCTCTGGACGCCGGCGCCGAAGATTTCGTGGAAGAAGAGGACAGCTACGAGATTACCACCGATCCGGACGCCTTCGGTGAGGTCCGTGAAGCCCTTGAGAAAGAAAATGTACCGATGGCATCCGCCGAAGTCACCATGATTCCGGATACCTACGTGAAACTCACCAGCGAGGACGACATCAAGAACTTAAACCGTATCCTCGATCTCCTCGATGAGGATGACGACGTGCAGGCGGTCTACCACAACTGGGAAGAAGAGTAAGATTCCATACTCAGTTATGAATATACGAAATACTCCTT
>DXEQ01000307.1 GCA_019114885.1 Candidatus Anaerobutyricum stercoripullorum | reverse complement strand
TGCCGTACTGAGGATTCTTTTTAATCATTTCGTTCTTTTCTTCGATGGAAAGGTCTTCCATATGAACGATGCCTTTCCGTTTTGCGATGAAGTTATCCTTCTTCGGGAAGTTATACTTATCCTCGATCAGTCCGACCATCATCTCTGCGATCGCAGGGGAGCTGGTAAGACCCGGGGATTCGATACCTGCCGCATCGAAGAATCCCGGTGCATCGGCAACTTCTTCCACGATGAATTCGTGATGCTCTTCATGTGCACGAAGACCTGCGAAGGAAGTGATGACCTTGTTCATCGGCAGACGATCCTTTGTCAGATAACTGTTGGAAGCCTTGTCTACCAGATCATCAATGATCTCCTGCGTGGTATTTACGCCTTCCTTATCTTCGATATCCGTTGCGGAAGGACCTACGAACATGTTGCCGTGGATGGTCGGAGCAGTCAGGACACCCTTGCCCATCGGACCCGGCAGCGGGAAGATGGTTGCATGGAAGTAATCGCCCAGCTCTTTGTCCATCAGCAGATATTCACCCTTACGGGCAACGATCTTCATCTTCTTCTCACTTACCATGTTATGCATAACGTCCGCATAAACACCGGCTGCGTTCACAACGATCTTAGCTTCCAGAGGACCCTTGTTGGTATCCAGCTCATAGTAGCCGTCTTTCTTTACAATGTTCTTAACTTCTGTCTCGAACTTGAACTCAACGCCGTTGACTGCGGCGTTCTCGCCCATGGCAATGGCCAGGTTGAACGGACAGATGATACCGCCGGTAGGAACGTAAAGAGCAGCGACAGCGTTCGGAGACAGGTTCGGCTCCATCTTGAGAAGCTCGTCTCTCTCCACGATTCTTGCATCCGGCACACCGTTCTTGTTAGCCTGATCTAAGAGCACATCCAGCTTACCTCTCTCAGACTCGATCGTACAGACGATCAGGGAACCGTTTTTCTTGATCGGGAAATCCAGCTCCTCAGCCAGCTGATACAGCAGCTCGTTACCACGTACATTTAATTTTGCCATCAAAGTACCAGGCTTACAGTCATATCCGGCATGAACAATACCGCTGTTTGCCTTTGATGTGCCGGACGCCACGTCGTCGGCCTTATCAATCACGCAAACGTCTGCCTGATATTTTGAAAG
The DNA here is from genome assembly GCA_019114885.1 of Candidatus Anaerobutyricum stercoripullorum. Taxonomy (GTDB): domain Bacteria; phylum Bacillota; class Clostridia; order Lachnospirales; family Lachnospiraceae; genus Anaerobutyricum; species Anaerobutyricum stercoripullorum. The sequence continues at coordinate 3,621 of DXEQ01000307.1, read as the reverse complement.
CTCTCTGGCAATACAAGTGCCGACAACGCCGGCACCAATTACAATAATGTCATACATGTCTTTTTACCTCCATTTGCTTTGCCCGCATGACAAAAAACGTCCAGACAGACATTCCGCATATCACATCTAATTGTTACAAAATTACCACACTGCCATCAATTTGTACAAAATGTTCATACAGACTGCCCGCCGGAAGAAATCCAGCCGCCGTGCGGGTTGGGCGGCACACACAGCAGGTTGGATATATTATTTGTACACAATTCAGCCATCAGTTCAACCAATTGCACAAATGTACGGTGAAACTTACGCACATTTTTCATAAAATATACAAATAAATCCGCCTTTCATCACTCGTTTCTATGCATATATATTACCGCATTTTCCCCAAAATGTAAATTATACATTTTTTACAAAATGCCTAATAGAACCCTGCATTCTTATGCAAAAATGTACGTTTTCGCAATTTCTTCCTCATTTTTAGCTAAAATATTTTGTAAATTTTCAGTTTTTTTGTGCTGAATTTTTATTTTTACAAAATTTCATACATTTTTTTCACATAAAAAGAGAGAGAATTGTTAATAACATAACACTCTCTCCCTTTTATCCCGCGAATTGCTAATTATACTATATAACGCATCGTTACGCGAGGGCATTCCACATCAGACGCAGCCTGCCTCTCTGTCGGGCGGAGCGTGCTTCCTGCCTCTTCGCCGGTCAGAGCGTGCTTCCTGCCTCTTCGCCGGTCAGAGCGTGCTTCCCACCTTTTCGCCGGTCAGAGCGTGCTTCCCACCTTTTCGCCGATCAGACCGTGCTTCCTGCCTCTTCGCCGATCAGACCGCTTCCTGATCCTGACGCCCCCGCTTTCTCATTATGACGATCGCCACGCAGCAAAGGATACCGAAGGCAGATACTCCCGCTCCCAAATTCATCCACGGCGTCCGGTAAGTGAGGGTGATCTCATGACTGCCCTCCGACAATGGCAGCGCCATGAACATGGTGTTGGCACGGAGAACCTGCGTCTTTTTCCCGTCCACCCGGGCGGTCCACCCCTCAGAATACGGGATGCTCAAAAACAGGATCTTACTCTTCTCCAGAGAAATCTGACCAGTGATGCGGTTCGTTCCAATCTCCATATGCTCCAGTACATTTTCTTTTCTTTCAGAGACGGCCTCTTCGTATCCATCCAGAGGCAGCCCGAACACAGTAAGTTCATCCATACTGTATCGTCCCTTTCTCGGAAAACGGATGGTAATCTCCTCACAGCCGCTCTCACTGTAGCCGAGATTCACAAAGAAATCTTCGCGGCCCACGTAGCGCACATGGTTCGGCGTGAGATAGATCAGGCGCTTTCTGACTTTCGGTTTTCCTTCCGCTTTTTCAGAGAATATCAAATCGAGCTGCCTTGCCCTCTTCTTTGCCTGAAAATGTAATCCTTTGATAAGCACCGCTGTCTCAGAGCCCGCGATTCTATTCTGTAAGCGCAGAGTGACTTTTCCACCTTTCTTCTTCACTCGGAAAGTATTGCCCTCCGTCTCCACATTTTTTTCTTCCGCAACAGTAAAAGGCAGTTCCTGTGACCTTTCGGCCGGTTCGGACTTCACATAATCCGGCAGATCTGTTTCCAGAAGGACACTGTCAAGCATTGCCCTCTCTCTGTCCTGTTCATCGAGCTTCTCGTAAGAAGTCCGGTCCATATAGCTGTCGTAGGTATATCCAATTGGCAAGGCACAGGTATTCTCATAAACGGTATAACTTTCCGGCCCTTCTTCCGTATCCACCTGGCAGCTTCCCTTTTCCACGTAACCGTAAGGCAGATAACCCGTATCGCCGGTACGGACCACATAGTATTTTACACCGGTGAGGGTGTCGATCACAGTGCGGCTGTCCAGTTCCCGATACATGTGGTCGGTCTTATTCGGCAGGCCCAGTTCCGAAAACAGGTGGGACGGCCATTTTTCCGCCAGACTCCAGTAAAAATGCGTCGACATGAGACCGCTTTTGAGAGTGGAATTCCGCTCGATCAGTTCAAATGGAGCGGAATATCTGGCATAGCCGATATCTTCTCCCACCACATTTTTCACCGCAATATCCGTCGGCGCGTCCAGATAGTTCCGCGCTTCTTCTTTTGTCTTAAAGGACGCCGCCCTGTTATACCCCTGTGGGGCAAAACAGTAAAAGCCGTTGACACACACAGAGACAATCACCAACGCAAACACAAGAAGCGACTGCAGCCAGACATATCTTTTCTCTCTGTCCAGCCGGAATAGCGCCAGCACAAGAAGTGTTCCGAAGAGCAGCGCGATGATGGAGACAAACACGGCCCCGGGCATGAATTCCTCCTTCTTCCACAGATAAAATGTGAGCATGGCCGAGAGCAGCGCCAGAACAGCCAGCTTCTTTTTACCAAGTGAAAACAGACTGTCCCACTCGCCGGCCACGATGAATGCGACCAGGAGGGCATAGCCAAATATCCACCGGTTGGAAGCATAGGCAAAACCGTGAAAGACTTTACCGGCCAGCGGAAGACAGATCACTGCCGTCAGGACAAGGAACATGACCTTCCGGTCCGTGTGTCTCTTTCGTTTCAGAAACAGAACGATCACACAGAGAAAGGCGATAAAAGAATATCCCATGAGCGTGTGATGGGTTCCTCCTTCTATGGAAGTAAAGAACAGCGCGGGCAGATTCTCATAAAACTCCGACTCATAAAAAAGCTGAATCCCGCCGGACGTCGCTGTCCGCTCCGCCTGCAGGAACAGCCGGATCACCGGAATGAGCATGATGCCGGACAGACAGATGCCGACAACGGCATACCCCGCCGTCTGCAGCAGCTTCACGATCACCTGCTTTCCCTCACGGATACCGTATCGCACAAGAAGCCGGACAACAGCGTACACAATCACGTTACAGCCTATTATATAGAAGAAATAAAAGTTGCTGACTGCGCTCAGCATCACCATAAAGATAAAGAGAGCCGGCGATCTGCCCTGAAATATCTTCTCTAATCCAATGAGCATGAGCGGCAGATAGATCATCGGATTGATAAAATACGGATGCCGCAGTCCCATGACAAAAATGTAACCCGCAAAAAGATACATACATGTGGCCGCCAGCAGGCCCGCCGTACTCCGGATCCAGTCTGCCCGGGACTCCGCCTCTCCCCCGATTCCACGGCAGCGGCAGAAAGCATAGAAAGCCAGCCCGGCCAGATAAATCCTAAGAATCATCAGGACGTCATAACAGTTCACCATATATTTGTCCGGCGCAAAGGCAGACAGCAGACAGAGTGGGTCTCCAATTACATAGTAATGAAGGATTGTCACAATATCATTACCGAACCCGATACACTGGCTCCACAGTGGAATAGCCAGCCGGTGATTCTCCAACAGGTTCCTGGCGATATCCTGCAGCCAGTTGGAATAAAACTGCAGCGCCTTATAATGCTGTGACCATCCGTCCACTTTCCAGACAAAGGAACATCCTGTACTCCAGAATGGTTCAAATACAATCATGCATATCAGAAAGAATATCACAGTATAGATTCCAATATACAGGAGATTCCCTCTTGTTTTTTTCTTCATATTTTACCTCCTTGTATTGTCCTCCTCCTCATCGGACTAC
>DXEQ01000306.1 GCA_019114885.1 Candidatus Anaerobutyricum stercoripullorum | reverse complement strand
CGATCATTATTTTTCCTGGGGCGATCCGTATACGGAGATGTGGCAGGATGTGGAGAAGTTCTGTTTCTTTTCCAGAGCGGTGCTTGAGATGCTGGCTTTTCTGGAGTTTGAGCCGGACATCATTCACTGTCACGACTGGCAGACCGGCATGATTCCGGTGTTTTTAAAGACTCTCTATGGGGAGAACCCATACTACAGAAACATTAAGACCATCATGACGCTTCACAATCTGCGTTTTCAGGGAACAGTCAGTGTGGAGGAGATGAAAGAGATCACCGGACTGCCGGACGCTCTCTTTGCCTTCGACAAGCTGGAATTCTACGGGCAGGGAAACATGTTAAAAGGCGGCATTGCCTTTGCGGATCAGGTGACGACGGTGAGCGGGTCCTACGCCCGGGAGATTCAGGAGCCGGAGTTCGGAGAGGGACTGGATGGACTTTTGCGATATCGCAAAAAGGATTTGAGCGGTATTGTCAACGGGATTGACTATCAGGTGTATTCCCCGTCTCAGGACGCATACATCAAATATCATTATACGGTGAAGAATTTCCGGAAGGCCAAGAAGAAGAACAAGATTTTTCTCCAGAATGCGGCGGGGCTTCCAACCGGAAAGGATATCTTTACCGTGTGCATCATTTCCCGGCTTACCGAGCAGAAGGGACTGGATATTCTGGCGCCGTACCTGCACACCCTTTTGCAGAAAAATGTGCAGCTGTATATACTGGGCGGCGGAGAGCAGCGGTATGAGACTATTTTTTCCACGATAAAGGCCGCGTACCCGGATAAAGTATATTTTGATGTGAACTATACGGACGCCATGGCCAAATATATGTATGCTGGTTGTGACGCCACCCTGATGCCGTCCCTTTTTGAACCGTGCGGACTGTCCCAGCTCATGGCGCTCCGCTACGGGACGGTTCCGATCGTCCGTCTGACAGGAGGACTGAAAGACACGGTAAAGGTTTACGACCCGCGTTATCATACGGGAACAGGCTTTGGATTTGAAGAATACTCCATGGAAGCGCTGCGGGATACGATGGAAGCGGCGCTGCGCCTCTACGAGGAGCAGCCGGAAGAGTGGAACCGGATGGTGGAGAGAGGAATGAGAGAGAATTTCTCCTGGAGGACTTCCTGCACGGCGTATGAAAGGCTGTATGAGAGCATGTAGAGAAAAGGCCCGGAGGCCTGTCTGATTAAGACAGAGACTTCCGGGCCCTTCCTGTTTATGAAAGAAAAGCTCCAATGCGATTTTAGAAAATGTGGAAGTTCACCACAAGTGCGGCAAATACGATGGATACCATAGACAAAAGCTTGATCAGGATGTTGATGGAAGGTCCTGAAGTATCCTTGAACGGATCGCCGACGGTGTCGCCGACAACGGCTGCCTTGTGACAGTCGCTTCCTTTGCCGCCGTGGGCGCCGCCCTCGATATATTTCTTGGCGTTATCCCACGCGCCTCCGGCGTTGGCCATGAAGATCGCCATCAGGAAACCGGTGGCTGTGGCTCCGGCCAGAAGGCCGATCACGCCGTTGTAGCCGAGAATCAGACCGGTCAGTACCGGAGTGATGATGGCAAGGAGCGTCGGAGCGATCATCTCCCGGAGGCTGGCTTTCGTACAGATGTCGACACATTTCGTGTAATCTGCCTCGGCCTTGCCTTCCATGAGGCCGGTGATCTCCTTAAACTGACGGCGTACTTCAACGACGATACTCTGCGCGGCCCGCCCCACAGACTCCATGGTGAGAGCGGCGAATACGAACGGCAGGCAGGCACCGATAAAGATACCGACAAGAACGGTCGGGTTCATCACGCTCATATCCAGGGCGATGTCCGCGCCGCCCACTTCCTGTACTTTCTCCACGTAGGAAGCGATCAGGGCAAGGGCGGTTAAAGCGGCGGAGCCGATGGCAAATCCCTTACCGGTGGCAGCTGTGGTGTTGCCCAGAGAATCCAGAGCGTCGGTACGTTTTCTCACGTCCGCTTCCAGTCCGGCCATCTCGGCGATACCGCCGGCATTGTCGGCGATCGGACCGTAAGCGTCTGTTGCCAGTGTGATACCCAGAGTGGACAGCATGCCGACAGCAGCCAGCGCGATACCGTACAGTCCTCTGGTGGAATCAATGAATCCGCCGGAGAAGGAGTAAGCGGCCATAACGCAGACAGCGATGATGATGATCGGCACGGCTGTGGACAGCATACCAAGACTTAAGCCTCCGATGATGATGGTGGCGGCGCCGGTCTCGGACTGTCCGGCCAGATTCTGGGTCGGTTTATATGTATCAGAAGTAAAGTATTCGGTGAAGAAGCCGATCAGCACGCCGGCAAGCAGTCCGGCCAGGATGGCGAAATAAAAACCGATGAAATCTTTACCCAGTACAAACCATACCACCGGGAAAGATACGATGGCGATCAGAATGGCGCTGGTGTTGGTTCCTCTTCGCAGTGCTTTGAGCAGAGTGCTCTGTTCGGTACTCTCACCGGTCTTTACGAGCAGAGAACCGAGGATGGAAGCAAGAACGCCCACTGCGGCGAGAATCATCGGGATGACCACTGCATTGACACGGTCCACAGCCTCAATCCGGTTGAAGGCAATGACGCCCAGCGCGCAGGCAGACAGGATGGAACCTACATAAGATTCATAGAGGTCCGCGCCCATACCGGCCACGTCGCCCACGTTGTCGCCCACGTTATCGGCGATAACGGCAGGGTTTCTCGGATCGTCTTCCGGAATACCGACTTCTACCTTTCCAACCAGGTCCGCACCCACGTCAGCGGCCTTCGTGTAGATACCGCCGCCCACACGGGCAAAGAGAGCCATGGAAGAAGCGCCCATACCGAAGGTCAGCATGGTGCTTGTGATGTCCTCGATCGGCAGATGGAAGACGAGACGGAGCAGCAGGTACCAGATGGAGATGTCAAGAAGACCGAGGCCAACCACCGTAAATCCCATAACGGAACCGGCGGAGAAAGCCACGTTCAGTCCCTTGTTCAGACCCTTCTGGCAGGCAGCCGCTGTTCTCGCGTTGGCTCTGGTGGCAATCTGCATTCCCACGAAGCCCGAAAGACCCGAGAAGAATCCGCCTGTCAGGAAGGCAAACGGAACGAACCAGGTCAGAAAACCGAATGCGGCCATAATAAAAAGAATGACAAACATTCCCGCAAAGAACGCGATCAGGATCTTATACTGGCGTCTTAAATACGCCATGGCGCCCTGATGGATCGAAGCGGAAATCTTCTTCATCCTGTCAGTGCCCTCCGGGAAGCGGAGAACCTTTTTGGCTCTGGAAAACGCGAATAAAAGCGCGATGATCGAACCAAACAGTGTCAATAAAGCTAGTTGATTGTCCATAACATTTTCCCCCATTTCGTTAATGATGTACGTCAACTATTATAGCACTTTTGCCATAAATGTAGAAGAGATTTCGAGGTTTTT
>DXEQ01000305.1 GCA_019114885.1 Candidatus Anaerobutyricum stercoripullorum | reverse complement strand
TTGACTGATTAGAGAAAAAGGAGTGCAATATGAGTTACGGCAAGATTACACCTAAGCAGCAGGAGATTCTTGAGTTCATCAAAGAGTCCATATTGAACCGCGGTTATCCGCCGGCAGTCCGGGAGATCTGTGAGGCGGTGCATCTGAAGTCCACTTCCTCCGTTCATTCTCATCTGGAGACCATGGAGAAGAACGGATATATCCGCAGAGACCCTACGAAGCCGAGGGCCATCGAGATCATAGATGATAATTTTAATCTGACCAGAAGGGAACTGGTCAATGTACCGATCGTCGGCACGGTCACAGCCGGTGAACCGATTCTGGCCGTGGAGAATATTGAGGGGTATTTTCCGATATCCCCGGAGTTCCTCAAGAATAAGCAGACTTTCATGCTCAAGGTCAGAGGCGAGAGCATGATCAACGCCGGCATTTATTCCGGAGACTATATCCTGGTGGAGGAGACGCCGGTGGCTTCCGACGGGGAGATTATCGTTGCCCTGGTGGAGGATTCGGTCACTGTGAAGCGATTTTATAAAGAGGAGGATCATTTCAGACTGCAGCCGGAGAATGACGCCATGGAGCCGATCCTTGTTCCGATGGACACACCGTTTTCCATCGTGGGGAAGGTGATCGGACTCTTCCGTATTTTTAAATAGGTCTTTACCGCACACAGGAACAATACAGAATGACAAACAGCGGAAGTACAGCCAATCTCTGTACTTCCGCTGTTTGTTTATGTCCTGTGAATCGCTTTCCGTCCGCAGACCGGACAGGTCACTTCCACCTTTCCTTTCTTCTTCGGCACACGGATATGCTGTTCGCAGCCTTTGCAGGCGAAGATTCGATACTCCTTCCGCATGGCAAAACGTTTTTTCTGCAGACTGATAAAGTGCAGATATTTATCATTTTCCCGCTGCCTTGCCGGCACATTTCCGGAAAAAATACGGAACAACGAATAAATGATCCCCGCAAATCCTATGACGTACAGGATGGAACCGATGGATTCCAGCGACAGGATATCCAGTACGATGGATACAAGATAAAGAATCACAGACACCAGAAATGTGATCCGGCTCAGATCGTCATTTCCATTTCTTTGCTGCAGGAAGTTGGCGAGTTTCCATTTCAGATTATTTATGACAAGCACCTCCTTTCGTCCTACGCAGGGATTGCCGGATACCGCGTAGGAAAAACATTTCGAATGATATGCCGTATTGAAAAATGTTTCGGACTCTTATGCCCCGAATTGCGCGATGATATCTCCGGCGGAACGCTCCAGATTCTCCTTTGCCTGCCGGATGGTGGTGAGGTCCTCTTCTTTCATCTTATCCAGACGGAACTTTCCAAGCACCTTAGACAGGGCGTTTACGTCTGCTTTCACCTGTTTTTTTACCGGACGGTCGATCTGCTTCCCACCATTCTTTAAAGCTCTCTGGGCCTGTGCCAGCACCTTCTGTGCCTCGCCGGTCAGCGCGATGGCGTCCGTCCGCAGACTGTCCATACCGGCGTACTGCTGCGCGTCCCGGATCGCCTGCTCGATCTCCGCATCACTCATACGGTCGTCCGCCGTGATCGTGATAGACTGTTCCTTACCCGTATCCAGGTCTTTCGCGGAAACCATCAGAATGCCGTTGGTATCGATATCAAAGGTGACCTCGATCTGCGGCACACCGGCCGGCGCGCGGCGGATTCCTTTCAGACGGAACTTCCCGATCGTCTTGTTATCCCTTGCCATAGGTCGCTCTCCCTGCAGCACATGAATCTCCACATCTCTCTGATACGGGGCCGCAGTGGAAAAAATCCGGGAATATCTGACCGGAAGCGTGGTATTTCTCTCGATCAGACGGGTCGCTACCCCTCCCACCGTCTCAATGGAAAGGCTCATCGGCGTCACATCCAGCAGCAGAAGATCGGAACCGGCCACCGTCAGGGAGTTGCCCTGCAGCGTATTGCCGAGAGCCGCGGCGCCCATAGCCACACATTCATCCGGGTTAATATTCCGGGACGGTTCCTTTCCTGTGAGAAGACGCACCTTCTCCTGCACAGCAGGGATCCGGGTGGAACCGCCCACCAGAAGAACACGGCCAAGCTCAGACGCGGCGATGCCGGCGTCATTGAGCGCCTGACGGACCGGACCGGCCGTCCGCTCGATCAAATCGTTGACAAGCTCCTGAAATCCTGTCCTGGTGAGAGTGGCTTCCAGGTGGATCGGCGTGCCCCTGTGCTGCATCAGATACGGCAGGATGATATTCGTGCTCTGCGCGGTGGACAGCTCCTTCTTTGCCTGTTCCGCCGCCTCGCGGATCCGCTGCATGGCAGTGAAGTCTCCGGACGGATCCACCCGGTTTTGTTCTTTACACTGTGAAACGAGCCAGCGCACGATCCGCTCATCAAAGTCGTCGCCGCCCAGATGATTATCACCGGCAGTGGCCAGCACCTCGATGACGTCATCCCCGATCTCAATGACCGAGACGTCAAAGGTGCCGCCACCCAGATCATACACCATGACCTTCTGTGCTTCCCCGTGGTCAAGACCGTAAGAGAGCGCGGCGCTGGTCGGCTCGTTGATGATCCTGCGCACGGTAAGCCCTGCGATCTTTCCCGCGTCCTTTGTGGCCTGACGCTGCACATCATTGAAATAGGCCGGAACCGTGATGACTGCCTCATGCACCGGTTCTCCCAGAAACTCTTCCGCATCTTTCTTAAGCTGCATGAGAATCATGGCGCTGATGGTCTGTGGTTTATACTCTGTCCCGTCGATGCGGATACTCCAGTCCGTGCCCATCTCCCGCTTTACGGAGCTGATGGTGCGGTCCGGATTGGTGGCAGCCTGTCTCTTTGCCACATCTCCCACCAGACGCTCTCCCTTTTTGGTAAATGCCACGACGCTGGGCGTGGTCCTCTGCCCGGAACGGTTCGGCACGATCACCGGCTGTCCGTTTTCCACCACAGACACGCAGCTGTTGGTGGTGCCCAGGTCGATTCCAATTATCTTACTCATGGATACTCCTCCGTTTCCTTCCTGTTCATTCATATCATGCAGTATAAAAAATGTATCATGAACCGCATCAGCACCGGCAGCACAGACAGCAGAACTGCAGCATCAGAAATGTGGTGCAGAAGCGCCCCATGCCGTCGGCATACCGCTGAAATTCCTGGCCGGTCTCGTTGTAACTGCTGCCGGACTGCCGCATAACCTGCATGGTCTGCTGATACACACCGTTGCCCGGTTCCATCTGCACCGCGCGCTGGATCTGCTCCATGGCCAGGATCGTATTTCCCTGTCCGTAGTTGGCCAAAGCACTCAGATAAAACCAGCGGGCGTTCCGCTCGGAACTGATCACCGAATTCAGGCCCTGCAATGCGTAAACATATCTTCCGGCATTGATGTCCTGCACAGCCTGGCGGATGACCATGCTGTCACCCGGCTGTACGGTCGGACCGGCCGGCCGGTAATACGTCCTGCCGAATCCGCCGAAGATATCTTCAAAATCAAACGGACCATAGCCGCCGTATGGACCATTGCCATACTGCTGCCGGCCGCCATATCCCTGATTTCCGTAATCCTGGCCGCTGTATCTTTGCCCGCCATAATTTGAACCGCTGCCCGCGCCGCCGTTTCCGTAAGCGCCTCCATAGGAACCCGTGCTCCCGGAATAGCCGCCGGATGCACGCTGCTGCCGCTGATACTTCTCCGGGTTGTTGATCATATCGTAAGCTTCGTTGATGTCATTCATCTTCCGGGCGGCTTCCGGATCGTTGGGATGCAGATCCGGGTGGTATTTCTTGGCCATCTTCCGATAAGCCTTTTTTATCTCTTCTTTGCTGGCATCTCTGGAAATGCCGAGCACCTTATAGGGATCATCAACCATGTCTGGTCTCCTTTCCTCTGAACTTCGCATAATATTTCTGCCACACGCCTCCGTAAAGAACATTTCTTATGAGATGTTCATCCTCCACGATGGGAAGCTTTTCAAACTCGTCTGCGGCCGGACCGATGCAGGTCGCCAGAATCTCTTCCATCTCCTCCGGTTTTTTCTCCATGTAGACCAGAGGATTGTAATTCTTCTTGCGCATATCCTTCTGATAGTCCATGGAGGCGTCCATCAGATAAATAAAACGTCCCAGAGCAAACCCGAACTTTCGCAGACTTCCGCTCCAGAAATCTTCCTGACAGACAAACACTTCCGAGAGCATCTGCCCGGACAGATTGACCGCCAGATCCGCCTCCTCCGGGTGGTTTTGTTCCACCTCGCTCAACGCCTCCAGACTGCGGGCGATGGTATCGCATTGTTTTGGATACCTGCTTTTTACCTCCGCGTATTTTTCTTCCAGAAGCTTTGCATAAAAACGGCGGGAATGTTTCTTCTCATCCTGCCAGTCGTCCATACATTTGAAATAGGCAAGAGCCACCGTCATGTCCGCCGCGTAATCAATATATTTATTATAAAGAAAGCTCCGCTTTTTCACAGGGTGAGCAGGGCAGCGGTAGAAAGCGGTCCGTTCCTGCGGTTCGTAAAGAGCGGTCAGAAACAGGGCGAGAAAGGTCATGTCAAAATTCAGAGAGAATCTTGAAAGCTGCCCGTAACGGTCCCGCAGGCTGTGGCATACACCGCAGTACATTTGCTGATACCGTTTAAGCTCTGTCTCAGAGAGCCCCTGTTTATTGCAGATGATATATCCAAACGTAATGATCTCCCCTTTCTGTTCGTTTCATTAAACGATATCAAAGTAAACTGTACCTAAACTTCGAAAAAAATCATAGTAAAAAAATCTTACAGTTTTGTGAAATAAGTATGAAAAGAAAAAGCCCGCAGCACTAACGCTGCAGGTCTTCTCTCGTTACCGGTTTTCCATCCCGCCAGATCCGTTCCAGATCGTAAAAGCCGCGGTCCTCTTTTCCGAAAACATGAACGATGACGTCCTTGTAATCCATCAGGATCCAGTTGGCCGTCTGATATCCCTCGATCTGTTTCGGTTCGTAACCGGCTCTTCCCAGCGCTTCCTCCACGCTGTCAGCCATGGCCTGGACCTGATTGCGGTTGTTTCCGTTGGCGATGATAAAATAATCTGCCAGCACGGAAATGCCGCTGATGTCCAGGATGGAGATATTCTCCGCCTTTTTATCCTCAAGAGCATCTATGGCGATCTGCGCCATCTTTTTTGATTCTTCCACTGTTATACCTCCTGATTATGCATTCTGTATATTCTGTAATATTCCCATGTGCGCTGTGTCATGGGATCCGTCGTACTTTTTTTGTTGGACAGGTATTTGATACTGTCTTCAAGAATCTGGCAGAGACATTCATCCAGGTCCTTAAAGGCCAGTTCCCGCACTTCCGCAAGATTCGGCGCCTGATTCCGGTTGGGTTCCAGATAATCCGCCACATAGACAATCTTGTCTAAAAGGGACATATCCGGCTTGCCCGTTGTGTGCCAGGTGATGGCGGACAGGATCTCCGGATCAGCGACGCCGTATTTCAGATTGGCGAAACACGCGCCCAATTTGGCGTGCAGAAGCTCCGGATTCTTTCTCTCATAATCGGAGATGGGCATACCGTACTTTTTGCTGCAGGAGATCTTGTCCTCGGCGGACAGATACTTGGCGCAGTCATGCAGAAGTCCCGCCATTCTGGCCTTCTCCATATCCGCTCCGTAACGCATGGCAAGACAGGCCGATGTATATTCCACACCCAGGGTGTGTTCAAAACGTTTCTCAGATAACAGGTTCTTTAAGTCCTTTTTGATCTCTTCCCGATTCATTTTTATCCTCCCGGTAAAGTCCATGTTCGTAAATATAATCTTCCACATCCCGCGGAAGAAGATAACGGATACTCTCCCCCGTCTGTACCCGTCTCCGGATATCGTTGGAAGATATCTGCAGACTGGGCGAGTTCAGAAAATGAATAGATGCATCGTATTTGTTCTCGATATACTCGATCTGACTGTTCAGGGAACTGGACAGATCGCCTCTGCCGGCCACAAGGATGACAGCCATCTTAAGAACCTGCGCCGTATCTTTCCAGGACTCGATGTGATAGAGAGAATCCGCGCCCATGATGAAATAATAGTCACAGTCCGGGTTCCTCTTAGTCAGATCCCTGAGAGTCTCCACCGTGTATGTCGTTCCCTCCCGGTCAAGTTCCTCGCCGGAGAACGTAAAATGGGAGTTATCTTTTATGGCAAGCTGCACCATCTTTACCCGGTCCTCCTCCGTGACGGAGTTGGACAGTTTTTTATAATACGGATTCTTTGTGGGCATGAACAGCACCTCATCCAGAGCGAACTGCTGATATGCAGTCTCTCCCAGCAGCAGATGGCCGAAATGGATGGGATTGAATGTTCCGCCCATAATGCCGACTTTTCGTTGCCTGTGCATATACAACCTCCCGTTTACGGCAGAGTGATCTTGCTGTTTTCCTTTGCCTGTTTATACAATACGATTTTTTTGCCGATGACCTGCACGACCTCGGAGTGGGTCCGCTCTGCCACGATCTGTGCCAGTTCCCTCGGATCATCAAAGCAGTTTTTTAAAACGGAAATTTTGATCAGTTCTCTTTTGTCGATGGCCTCCCGGACCGCCTCGATGACCTCCGGCGTCAGGGATGACTTGCCGATCTGGATGATCGGGTCCATGGTCATGGCCAGCCCTTTCAGATAGGCTCTCTGTTTTGTCGTCATAATATTCTCCTTATTTATAGTAATCAAACTCCAGGTTATACAGGCGTACGGTGTCGCCTTCCTCGATGCCAAGCTCCTCCAGGCGTTCGAGAACACCGTTCTCTTTCATGAACTTCTGGAAGAATTCAAAACCTTTTTCAGATTCCAGGTTGGTGTAGCCGAGCATTCGCTCCACCTTCGGTCCTTCCACCGTAAAGACGCCCGGCTCCGCCTCGGCCACCACGATGGATTCCGTCGGTTCTTCTTTCTGCAATTCAAAGAAATATTCCTGCTCAAACTCCACCGGCTCTTCCGGCAGTTCTTTAAGAAGCCCGTGTACGTGCCACAGAAGCTCTTTCACGCCTTTTCCGCTGACGGCGGAGATCGGGAACACCCGAATACCCTGCGAACCGAATTCTTCTTCCAGCATCTCCACAATGACCTGACAGTCTTCCTCCGTCATGGCGTCGATCTTATTGGCGGCAATGACCTGCGGTCTCTTTGCCAGCTCCGGATTGTAGGCGGCCAGTTCCTGATTGATTGCCCTGATATCGGCGATAGGATCCCTGCCTTCCACAGAAGCGGCGTCCACCATGTGAATCATCACTTTGGTTCTTTCAATATGGCGAAGGAACTCCAGTCCCAGTCCGACGCCCTCGGAAGCGCCCTCGATGATGCCCGGGATATCGGCGATGACAAAACCGGCGCCTTCCGCCAGGTCTACCACGCCCAGATTTGGATTCAGGGTGGTGAAGTGATAGTTGGCGATTTTTGGTCTGGCATTGGTGACACGGGAGAGGAAGGTGGACTTGCCCACATTCGGGAATCCCACCAGTCCCACATCTGCGATCACCTTAAGCTCCAGATCCACCCAGAGCTCTTTCGCTTCCTGTCCCGGCTGTGCGTACTTCGGCGCCTGCATGGTGGCAGTGGCATAGTGGGTATTCCCCTTGCCGCCGCGGCCCCCCTTTAAGAGTACCACCGGTTCCGTCCGATTGGACATATCCAGGATCACCTTGCCGGTCTCCGCGTCTTTGATGACGGTTCCCGCCGGCACCTTGAGGATCATATCTTCTCCGCTTGCGCCACTGCAGCGGCGCTTGGAGCCTTCTTTGCCGTCTCCGGCACAATATTTTCTTTTATGACGAAAGTCCACGAGAGTATTCAGACCCGGATCCACGACGAAGATCAGATCTCCGCCTTTGCCGCCGTCCCCGCCGTCAGGGCCGCCATCCGGGACGTATAATTCTCTCCGAAAGCTGACATGCCCGTCCCCGCCTTTGCCGGAACGGATAAAAATGCGCGCACGGTCTGCAAACATTGATGATACACATCCTTTCTGTCTGTTATATATATGAAAAAATAGAAACGCTGCCCGCTGCCTCAAAGGGCGTCAGGCCGAATTGTTATATCGCATAAAGAAAGCGGCTTCAAATTGTTGCCTTTGAAGCCGCCAATACACAAGATATCACTATGCTACCGGATATACAGAGCACTGTTTTTTATCTCTGCCTTTTCTCTCGAAACGAACCACACCATCTACTAATGCAAATAATGTGTCATCACCACCGCGTCCTACGTTAACGCCTGGATGAATCTTTGTTCCACGCTGTCTGTAAAGAATATTGCCAGCTTTCACAAACTGTCCGTCTGCTCTCTTCGCACCCAGTCTCTTGGACTCGGAGTCACGTCCGTTCTTTGTGGAACCAACACCCTTTTTATGTGCGAAAAACTGAAGGTTCATTTTCATCATGGTCGTTACACCTCCTTCGTTATAACTTTTAACCAGGTATCATACTCTTCGGCAACAGAATGTACTCCCAAATCAAAGGACTGCATCAGCAGCGCCGCCTTCTCGCTGATCGCCGCTTCTTTAAATGTAAGCTGTACCAGACCGAGCTCTTCCTGCT
>DXEQ01000304.1 GCA_019114885.1 Candidatus Anaerobutyricum stercoripullorum | reverse complement strand
CTGACCACAAAAATGAGGGGCAAACTGAGTATCGTGTTTTTTGGCATTGTTTGCCTCTTTTTAGTATTGGCCGCGCGTCTTGCTTACTGGACAATCCGCAATGGAGATGAATTTGAGACGATCGTGCTGGGACAGCAGAATCATGCCAGTTCCACCATCGCCTACGAGAGGGGCAGGATCTATGACCGCAACGGCAACATCCTTGCCTCCAACGAGAAGATATATACCCTGGTGCTGGAACCGAAGAATATCATCGAGGTGGGTGAAAACCAGAAAGAGAACGAGGAGGATCCCAACAAGGTACTGGAGACTACGATCGAAGTGCTCCATGAATACTTCGGATTTTCAGAGGACGATCTGAGAAAGACGATTGAGGAGAACAAAAACTCCTATTATGTGGCATACAAAAAAGAACTGAACTACGATGAAGTGGCAGAGTTTAAAGATTTCCTCGCGAAAGCGGATCTGTCATGGAACGCGGGAACGCCGGCGGAAGAAAAGGCGGAGATTGAGCGGGCGCGTCTGGTGGAGGGCGTCATATTTGAGGAGAATTATAAGCGGGTCTATCCATACAAAGACCTTGCCTGCCGGATTCTCGGATTCACCTCTGCCGGAAACAGCGGCAACTGGGGGATCGAGCAATATTATAATGACATTTTGAACGGGACCAACGGACGTTCTTACTATTATTTCAATCAGGAACTGACGCAGGAACAGACCGTCAAGGAAGCGCAGAACGGCCGTTCCGTGGTCAGTACCATCGACATGCAGATTCAGCAGGTCATCGAGGAGAAGCTTAAGGAGTTTGACAGTGAGGTGGGGAGCAAGACGACCAGCATCCTGGTCATGGATCCGCAGAACGGCGATGTGCTCGGCATGGCTTCCTCCTATCCTTACGATCTCAATGATCCGATGAATGAGGAGAGCCTCAGACAGCTGTATTCAGAAGAAGACATCGAAGAGATGAAAGAGTATACGAGAGAACAGGAGGAAGAGGCAGACGAAGATTCTTCGGAAGAAGATACGGAGCAGGAGGATACGGAAGACAGCACGGAAGACGCAGAAGAAGACGAAGAAGATAAGATGACCATCTACGATGGTTTTTATCAGCTGTGGCGTAATCCGATTATCAGTGATGCGCATGAACCGGGCTCTACCTATAAGCCGTTTACGGTGGCGGCCGGCCTGGAGACCGGCGTGCTCAACGGCAGCGAATCCTACTACTGTACCGGTTCCCTCAATGTGGGAAGCTGGAATATCGGCTGTTCCCACGTACACGGCAACATCAGTCTGGAGGGCGCTGTGGCGGAATCCTGTAATGTGGCCATGATGAATATCGCCTTTAATGAAGGCAATGATATCTTCTATCAGTATCAGAATCTGTTTGGATTCGGCCGGGATACCGGCATCGATCTGCCGGGCGAGGCCCGGACGGCGTCTCTCATACCGGCAGAGGAGAGAAGGGACACGGTCACCCTTGCCACCAACGCTTTCGGGCAGAATTTTAACTGTTCCATGATGCAGATGGCGGCAGGTTTCTCTTCCCTGATCAACGGCGGTAATTATTACAGGCCGAGGATCGTCAAAGAGATTCAGAATGATGAAGGCGATGTGGTGGAAGAGAAGCAGCCGGAACTTCTGCGCAACACGGTTTCGGAGGAGACCTCTAAGATCATGCGCTCCTATCTGAAAAAGACTGTGGAGGAAGGAACCGGAACAAAAGGACAGATTCCGGGTTATTCCATCGGTGGAAAGACCGGAACTGCGGAGAAGATTCCGAGAAATAAAGAAGATTATTACATTTCTTTCGTTGGTTTTGTGCCGGCGGAGGACCCGGAGGTCCTGATCTACGTGACCATCGATGAACCAAATGTGGATTATCAGGCCAACGCGGGTCTGGCGGTGTCTCTGGAGAAAGAATGTATGGAAGAGATCGTGAAGATTCTTGGCATTGAGCCGACAGAAGAACTGACGGAAGAAGAAAAGCAGGAGCTGGAAGAACAAAAAGTTCAGGAAGAGGAAGAAAAGGAAGCCCGCAAAGCGGAGCGGGAGGCCCGCAAAAAACAGGAAGCGCAGTCCGGGATGACAGCGCAGGACATCACGAAAGAGAGTGATGGCGCAGACGAATCCGGAGCGATAACAGGGACGATTCCGGCACTGGTAGAGGAGGAATCCGGTGAAGACACAGTGTCCGGGGAGGAAGACGGAACGGAGCCGCAGGACGGGGAATCCGACAGCGGGACCGACGACAGCCCGGACGAAGAGCCGCAGGACGAAGAATAGAGTCCTGCAGTTGGCCGGATGGTCGGACACTGTATGGCGTCCGTATTGCCCGTGGAATATATTCGGGAAAATGTACCGTCACACCAGAATATATGCGCGGATACTGCGTAGACTGAATAGAAAAGAACAGTTTTGAATGTGACGGCATGATTGAGATTTATGTGTTTCAGAAAAGAAAATACCGGCTGTTGTTTGCCGGTCTGACACTGCTTTTTTTAGTGCTGGCCGGCCGGCTGGTCTGGCTTATGATCTTCTCATCGGAGGAGCTCGGGAAAAAAGCGCTGGATGTAGAGCAGAGAGAGCGCTCCATCAAGGCTGCCCGGGGTGTGATCTATGACAGGAACGGAGTGGTTCTGGCAGATAATCAGCCGGTGTGCACCATCTCTGTCATATACAGTCAGGTGACAGAGCCGGAGAAAGTAATCCGGCTTCTCTCTGAGAAGCTGTCCATGGAGGAAGAGGAGGTCCGCAGCAAAGTGGAAAAAGTCTCTTCCAGAGAAAAGATCAAAAGCAATGTGCCAAAAAATGTCGCGGATGAGATCCGTGAGGCGTCCTTGAGCGGCGTGAAAGTGGATGAAGATTACAGAAGATATTATCCTTACGGCAGACTGGCCTCCCGGGTGCTGGGATTCACCGGCGCCGATAATCAGGGAATCCTGGGGCTGGAATCCAGGTATGACAGTGTGCTGAAGGGAACCGACGGAACGATCCTCACTCTGACGGATTTTCAGGGCGTTGAGATTGAATCCGCGGCGGAAGAGCGAATAGAGCCGGTGCAGGGGGACAGTCTCTATCTGTCTTTAGATTATACGATGCAGACCTATGTGCAGCAGGCGGCTGAAAAAGTACTGCGGGAAAAGCAGGCAAAGCGTGTCTCGGTCATTCTCATGAATCCCCAAAACGGGGAGATATATGCCATGGTAAATGTACCGGAATACAATCTGAATGAACCTTACACACTGTTGTCCGCCTACGCGCAGGGGGAAGGCAGTGAGAATGATAAACTAAATGCCATGTGGAGGAATCCGCTGATCAGCGATTCCTATGAGCCGGGCTCGACATTTAAGATCGTGACGGCGGCCGCCGCTTTAGAGGATGGCAGAGTCTCTCTCACGGATACCTTCCACTGCCCGGGGTTCCGGATCGTGGAGGACCGGAAGATCCGGTGTCATAAGACGCAGGGACACGGGACGGAGACTTTCCGGGAGGGAGTCATGAACTCCTGCAATCCGGTTTTCATGGATATCGGCGCGAGGGTCGGAGCGGAGAGGATGCTGTATTACTACAGAAAGCTGGGGTTATACGAGAAGACCGGCGTGGACCTGCCGGGAGAAGCCGGTTCGATCATGCACAAGCTCTCTGATATCGGCGCGGTGGAACTGGCGACCATGTCCTTCGGGCAGTCCATCCAGATCACGCCGCCGCAGCTGCTCCGGGCAGTGAGCGCCGTGGTAAACGGCGGAACGCTGGTAACGCCGCATTTTGCGGTGGCTGTGCAGGATGAAAAGACCGGTAAAAAAACAGAACTCTCCTATGAGACCACAGGTAATGTGGTGACAGCGAAGACCGTTGAGACCATGCGGGCCCTTCTGCAGGACGTGGTCGGTGAGGGAACCGGGAAGAATGCCCAGGTGGAAGGATACGCGGTGGGCGGCAAGACGGCCACCAGCGAGAAGCTTCCCCGGGGCAATGGGAAGTACATTTCTTCCTTTCTCGGTTTTGCGCCGGCGGATGATCCGCAGATCATGGGACTCGTGCTGATTGACGAGCCGGTCGGCGTCTATTATGGCGGGACCATCGCGGCACCGGTGATGGCGGAGATTTTTGAGAACATCCTGCCGTACTATCTTGGAGAGTGATTTTTGGTAAGATTCACGGAAATTCCTGTCTTGATTATATTGGGAAAGAGGACTATACTGTGATAGAATGTCTTAAATTCACAGAGTGCGCCCGCTGCCCCGACAAAGAGGGACGCGTCGTGCACAAAAGATAAAATGGAGGTTTAATTATGAATCAATCAATTGCAATACCGGCGTTGACGGCATTTTTTGTCACATTGATACTGGGACCTGGACTGATCCGATTTTTACATAGATTAAAGTTTGGTCAGTTCATCCGGGAAGAGGGCCCGGAGTCCCATCTTAAGAAGTCCGGAACGCCGACCATGGGAGGCATCCTGTTTCTGATCGGTATTCTCGTGGGCTCTGTCTTTTACATTTCCGGATATCCGAAGATCGTTCCGGTGCTTTTTGTTACCCTGGGCTTTGGTCTGATCGGTTTTCTGGATGATTATATCAAGGTGGTCATGAAGAGAAACCTGGGTCTGACCCCGGCGCAGAAGATGCTGGGACAGATTCTCATTACGGCGGTATTTGCATTTTATATGGTGAATTATTCCGGACTGGGAACGGAGGTCGTCATCCCGTTTACCGGAGGAAACGTAGTGGATCTGGGTATCCTGTATGTGCCGGTTCTTTTCTTTGTGGTTCTCGGCACGGTGAACGGAGCGAACTTTACGGACGGTCTGGATGGCTTATGCTCCAGCGTGACAACTCTCATCGCGGTCTTTTTTACGGTGATCGCGGTGGCAGCGGCGACGGACGTACATCCGGTAGTCTGCGCGGTCATCGGCGCGCTTCTGGGATTTTTGTGCTTTAATACCTATCCGGCAAAGGTGTTCATGGGGGATACCGGTTCCCTTGCGCTGGGAGGTTTTGTGGTATCCACAGCGTATATGCTGCAGATTCCGTTTTTCCTTCCGATCGTTGCCTTTGTATACTTTGTGGAAGTTCTCTCGGTCATCATACAGGTGGCCTACTATAAGAGAACG
>DXEQ01000303.1 GCA_019114885.1 Candidatus Anaerobutyricum stercoripullorum | reverse complement strand
CCGCACCGTATCGCACCGCTGCAGCACGTCAAAAATCTCACCCATATCCCGGATTTCTCTGTCGTTGCGTCTCATTGCTATCCCTCCTGTAAACTTCCTCTACCTCTTTTGCCCCACAATCAATGCGTGGTTGCTATCTTCTTTACCGCACTCCCTTTAATAACTCTTCTGGCGAAGTCCCGTAAAGTTTTGCCAGCTCTATCAAATTTGTTGTGCTTGGATCAGCTTTTCCCGTCTCCCATTTGGACACAGCCTGCCTGCTCACACCTAAAGCTTCTGCAACAAATTCCTGTGTCATTTTACATTCTGTGCGATGCTTCTTCAAAACTTCTCCCAACGTTTTTGCTCTTACTATCTTTTCTTTCCTTATCGGTTCAGACCTGATATATTTTCTTAATGCTTTTATCACCAGAAAAATCAAATATCCGAATACTGCACAGACTGCAAGCAGTAAAACAATGTTCAAAATCAGCATACCTGTCGTAATACGCATTTCATCATCCTCCTTCCTGCAGTCATTGTAACTTAAAAAATACAGTTGCACCACCAACTATCCCGCAACTTGACATTTCACACACATCCAAACAGTCAAATCGCTCCTTCTCTATTTCATTCTGACCTCGGACTGAAAATATTGCTCCTGAAATGCAATTTGTTCTCTTATCTCTTCCGCCGAAAATACTTTACCCTCCGGCGCAACCACCCATTTTTCTTCTACGTCGTTATACCGGTGAACAACAGCGATCACTTTCCCTGTAAACTCGCTGACCGGTTTATTCACCCCTAAAATATATGCATCCTGCTCTTCGCCGTCCGGCGCTGTAATTCCTTTAATATATCCATAGTTGACAGGATAATACATTTCCCTGTGTTCCGGGTGATAACTCCCCAGCGGCCTGTCAACCGTCACTGTGACAATGGCTCCTATCATACTTTTCCTCCGTTTTTTCATACATAAATGTTTTTCCACCCTCCAGCCGGCGCCCTCGCGCCCATGTCCTTCGGCCCGCCGGCCTGTGAAGGAGGGCATCACACAGGCTATGGAAAAGGCAGGAGCAGGGGCAGGACCGGAATTGGAAAATGGCTGGCTCTCGTGCTTGCACGAAAGAGCAGACATTTTCCGATGACGGTGCGGCGTCAGCCGCCAACCGCCGCAGGCGGTTCCTGCCCCTTCCTGCCTGACTCACAAAACTTTTGATGCCCGAACTGAGGGTGTCGGCGGACGAAGCGGCATGGGCGCACCCGCCGGCGTCATCCTACCTTTCCAACAACCCCGCAATCTTTGTGATGATTTCCCTCACCCGCGGCAGCAGATCTTTTTTCGGGATCTCGCCGGGGTCGTAGACGAAGACCGGATTGGTTTCCGGGCGGATGCGCATGCGGCCGCGGAAGGATTTCAGGAAGTCGTCGATCTCGTCAACTTTGACTTTCGCGCGGGCGTTCATGACAAAGGAGATGGCGGTCCCCTTCTGCTCGATGGCGAGAATCCAGGCCCGGTGGGCTTCCTGTTTCAGGAGAGCCACGTCCATGAGCCGCAGGGTCGGCGCCGGCACGTCGCCGTAGCGGTCGGTGAGCTCTTCGGTGAGGTCCTCGTATTCTTCCTGGTTCTCGATGACAGCGATCCGTTTGTAGAGCTCCAGCTTCTGGCTCTCATTTCCCACGTAAGCGGCCGGGATGTAGGCGTCGATGGACAGGTCCACCGAGGTATCGAAGGTGTCTTCCTCCTGCTTTTCGCCTTTCATCTGCATGACGGCGTCATTGAGCATCTTGCAGTAAAGGTCGTAGCCGACGGCTTCCATGTGGCCGGACTGCTCCGCGCCCAGCAGGTTGCCCGCACCGCGGATCTCCAGGTCCCGCATGGCGATCTTGAAGCCGCTGCCAAGATCGGTAAACTCACGTATGGCCTTGAGACGTTTTTCCGCCTCCTCTTTCAGGATCGTGTTGCGCCGGTACATGAGAAATGCGTAGGCGGTCCGGTTGGACCGGCCCACACGGCCCCGGAGCTGATACAGCTGCGACAGTCCGAAGTTCTGCGCGTCGTGGATGATAATGGTGTTGGCGTTGGAAATGTCCAGGCCGGTCTCGATGATGGTGGTGGACACCAGCACGTCAATCTCCTTGTTGATGAAGGCAAACATAATCTGCTCCAGCTGCCGCTCTCCCATCTGACCGTGGGCGAATTCCACCACGGCCCCCGGCACCAGCTTCTGCACATCGGCGGCCACGCTGTCAATATCATTGACCCGATTGTATACATAAAAGACCTGCCCGCCCCGGGCCAGTTCCCGCTCGATGGCTTCCCGGACCATTTCCTCATTGTATTCCATGACGTAGGTCTGAATCGGGCGGCGGTCCACCGGCGGCATCTCCAGCACGCTCATATCCCGGATGCCGGCCAGGCTCATGTGAAGCGTCCGCGGAATCGGGGTGGCCGACAGAGTCAGCACATCCACGTCTTTTTTGAGCTGCTTGATCTTCTCCTTCTGCTTCACGCCGAAACGCTGCTCCTCGTCGATGATGAGCAGCCCCAGATTCTTATACTGGATGCTTTTGGAGAGCACTTTGTGGGTGCCGATGACAATATCCATGGTTCCCTTTTTCAGTGCCTCCTGTATCTGCCTTGTCTCCTTCGGCGTACAGAAACGGGATAGCATGCAGATTTTGATCGGATAATGTTTCATCCGCTCCACAAAAGAATTGTAATGCTGCTGCGCCAGAATGGTGGTCGGCACCAGATAGACCACCTGCTTGCTCTCCATGACGGCCTTAAAGGCCGCCCGGATGGCAATCTCCGTCTTCCCGTAACCCACGTCGCCGCAGATGAGGCGGTCCATAATCTTATGGCTTTCCATATCCCGTTTGGTATCCTCGATGGCGGAAAGCTGGTCCTCCGTCTCCTCGTAAGGAAAAAGCTCCTCAAACTCCGTCTGCCATACCGTGTCCGGCCCGTAGGCATACCCTTCTCTGGCCTGCCGCTGGGCGTAGAGCTCCACCAGATCCTTCGCGGCGATCTGCACCTGGGAACGGACTCTGGACTTGGTCTTCTCCCACTCATTTCCTCCCAGTTTATTTAATTTCGGCTTCTTCGCGCCCGCCCCGGCGTATTTCTGGATGATGTCAAGCTGGGATGCCGGGATAAACAGGTTGCTGGAATCCTTATATTCGATATTGATGTAATCCTTTGCCACGCCGTCGGTCTCAATCTGTTCCATACCCCGGTAAATGCCCAGGCCGTATTTCTCGTGGACCACGTAATCACCGATGGAAATATCTGCCAGAGAGCGGATTTTCTGCCCGCTGTACTGACTTTTTTTCTTGCGGCTCTTCTGCCTTCTCTCCTTGAAAATGTCCTTCTCCGACAGAACCACGAACTTGAGCGTCGGATACTCGAAGCCGCTGTTTAACCGGCCGCAGGTGACCATGACCTCACCCGGCTGGATCGCCCGCTCATAGTCCTCGGCAAAATATGCCGGCAGTCCCTCGTCCCGAATGTCTTCGGCCAGTCTCCGGGCACGGGTGGCCGAGGCGGACATGAGCATCATCTGATACCGTTCTTTGCGCCAGTGCTGCAGATCCTTGATCAGCTGATCGAAACTGTTATTATAAGAGTAGATGGACCGGGCTTCGATGTGCACGGATACCTTCGGCTCAAACAGATCAAACTGCTGGATCATGCCGGAAAAAAGCAGCGTCGGCCGCTGTTGAATACGAAAGACCGTCTCCTCACAACCGTACAGCAGGTCCGCCTGGGTCGGCAGCACGTAGCCGCCCTCCAGACGACTCTGCATGGACAGCGAAAATTCCTGCTCCGTGGTCCGTCCCTTTTCTTCCACCCGCTGAGGTTCATCTACAAACAGCAGTGTTCCCTCCGGCAGGTAGTCAAGAAAGGAAGCCGTCTCTCCATAAAAATACGACAGCAGTGTTTCGCTTCCGGCGGCAGTGCCGAGGGAAGAAAGTTCGTCTTCCGTCGCCTCGACCATTTTCCGGAGTCGTCCCTTTTCCTGTCGTTTCTTTTCTTTCTGAAAGATCTTCTCCTGATGGTCGTACTCTTCTTTCATCCGGCGGATTGCCTCCGGCATCTTTTCCTGCTGCAGCACAATCTCCGATGCCGGATAGATGCGGATCTGCTCCAGATTCTCAATACTTCTCTGACTCTCCACATCGAAGGAACGCATGGAATCAATCTCATCGCCCCAGAGTTCGATACGGACGGGGCTGTCCTCCGTGAGCGGAAAAATGTCCACAATGTCTCCCCGCACGGAGAATTCGCCGGGGCCTTCCACCAGCCCGCCGCTCTGATAGCCCATTTCCACCAGTGTGCGGCGCAGTTCATCGGTCTTGATGACCGAGTCCATGCCGATGGTCAGTACATTTTCCCGAAACGCTTCCGGCGGCATCATTTTTTCCATGAGCACATCAAAGCACAGCACAATGGTCAAAGGCTCGCCTTCCTGCAGTCTTTTCAGCACCTTCATACGTTTCATTGCGGTATGGTTGCTGTGCACGTCCGCGCTGTAAAACAGGATGTCCTTGGACGGATAATGCAGGGTGTTCCGGTCAAAAAAGCTCAGGTCTTCGTACATTTCCCGCGCCTTTTCCTCTTTCCATGTGATGACAAGGCGACACGGCGCCTTCTCCCCCAGATTGGCGATAAAATGTCCCTTCTGCGAGTCCACGCAGCCGGTGACGCCGATAGGATACCGGCCCTCCTTCGCGTATTGTTCTATATTCCGATATTCACTCAGCCGCCGCAGCGGTTCCGCTAATACCCCCACTGTCACACCTCTTCACTTTTCTTTGCCCGCTTTTTCTTTCCTACGCTGTAGCGGTTCATGGCCTCATCGATCTCATCGGCAGCAATCAGTTCCGCCGCCTTCACCGCCTTATCAAGCGCCTCATCCAGCTGCTCTTTTTCTTCCGCGGAGAAATGTCCCAGCACATAATCGGCAAGATCCTGTCCCGGATGTTTCTCTCCGCCGATGCCCACCCGGATGCGTGGAAATGTATCGCATCCCAGATGTTTGATAATGCTTTTGATGCCGTTATGACCGCCGGCGCTGCCTTTCTTTCTGATGCGGAGCATCCCCGGCTCCAGGCTGATATCGTCGTAAATGATCAGAATATCTTCCGGCTCCACCTTGTAAAAGTCCGCCGCGGCACGGATGCTCTCTCCGCTTAAGTTCATGTACGTCAGCGGCTTCATGAGCAGCACTCGCTGTCCCGCGATAAACCCGCTGCCGGTCATGGCCTTGTGCTTATGCTGATTGACCGCGATGCCCAGCGCGTCGCTTAAGCGGTCGATCGCCATAAATCCCACGTTGTGTCTCGTTCCTTTATACTGGTCGGTCGGGTTCCCCAGACCTGCAATGATCTTCATATTGTGAATCCTGTCCTTTCGTTCAATTTCTGCGTCAGCAAATGTATTGGCGTCCCCCGCTACATTTTCTGCGCTGGCAAATGTATTGGCGTCCCCCGGTACATTTTTTGCGCCGGCAAATGTGTTGGCATCCCCCGCTACATTTTCCGTACTCAGACAGCCCGGCGGATAGTAGAACTCCGTCACCCGGCGGGCGGACTGACTGTCAAAGTAGTCGTTGTGCAGCCGGGCAAAGGCCTTCACCTTCTCCAGATCCCAGCCCCGCTCCCGGATGCAGGCGCACAGATCGTCCATGGTCGTGAAGACAGGACCTGGCGCCGTACTCTCATAATCAAAATAGAAACCTCTGTCTTTTTCCAGATACCACCGCCGGTCAAAAGCGTAAAGGAGAATTGGCCGCCCCAGCAGCGAATACTCCACCGCGATGGAAGAATAATCCGCGATGAGCAGATCCGTCGCCAGGAGCAGTTCCCGCACGTCGGGATATCCGGTGAGATTCGGTACATTTTCCGGCACCTTCGAAGACTGTATCTGCGGGTGCAGGCGGACCGCCAGACAGTATTCTTCCCCGCACTCCCGCTCAAACTTCTCAAAGTCAAAATGGGACAGCAGCTCCCGATCCCTTCCTTCATCGTCCCGGAACGTCGGCGCGTAAAGAGCCAGCTTCCGTCCCTTCATCTGCGGAAACTGCTCCTCCAGTCTCGCCCTGACCGCCCGCACATCATGTTTCTCAAAATAATAATCTGCCTGCGGGCAGCCGATGGCAATCACCTTGCCCTCCGGAACACAGAACGCCTCCGCGTAATTCTTCCGTATATGCTCCGAGCTTGCCAGAATGTGCGTCACCCGCGCGTTGACCTCTCTTAACTCTTCCCGAAGCTCCGGCGTGAGATCTGTGGAACCGCCGAACTTCTTAAAAGAACCCATGCCGTGCCAGAGCTGCACCACCGTGGTCTCCGGCGCGATATCCATGTAGGCCATGGGCATGAAATTGTCATTTAAAAATATATGAGCCGAAGTCGCCATATAATATGCCTTTTTCGTAAAAAGTGCAAAAAGGCCCGGCAGATTCCGAAGACTCACCTCGTAATCCGCGTGGCGAATCACATGAAAAGACAGGGGCAGTCCCCGCCTCTCACATTCCTTTTGTATATCAAAGAGACTACCGACTCCTCCGGTATCCAGTTTCTCAATAAGCGTCACCCGGTCTTCTCGCACTTTCCAGTGCCGGAAAAAATTAAAAGCCGCGGCAAAGATTTTATTTGTATTCATGATCATTCTCTCGTTTCTTTCATGCGATTTGCTCTTTGTTTCTGCGCTTCTGACACCTGCGCATCTGACTTATTATACACTTCTCCCGTAATTCTCTCAATCCTAAAATCTCGGTTTTT
>DXEQ01000302.1 GCA_019114885.1 Candidatus Anaerobutyricum stercoripullorum | reverse complement strand
TCCTTAAAGGTAAGCTGAATCAGTCCCAGGTTCTCCTCTTCGATAAGCTCGAACTCATCATCAGTGAAGCTGTCAAGACTGTTCACGAGATTGATCGTGAGGACGGAGACAGAACAACATACAAGATCTGCTCCCTCTTCCACGCTTCCGGCATGTCCAATCACCTGAAATCCACGAAACTGGTTCTCAGGCTTTCTGTAAATTGTAACTGTAATCATGATTACGCGTTGATCTTTTCGATCTTAACCTTTGTATAAGGCTGTCTGTGACCCTGTTTTTTGTGGTAGCCTGTTTTTCTCTTATACTTGTAAACGATAATCTTCTTCTCTTTACCGTCCTCAAGTACAGAAGCTTCTACCGTTGCGCCTGCAACGACAGGATCTCCCACCTTGACTTCGTCACCGCCAACCATCAACACCTGGTCAAATGTATAAGCAGAGCCGGCCTCAACGCCCAGTTTCTCAACTCTGATCACGTCGCCTTCGCTTACTTTATACTGTTTACCACCTGTTGCAATAATAGCGTACATATGGCACCTCCTAAAACATTACTCGCCAGTTTTGGTGTCCGAAACGGAACTTTCAACCTAACTGTGCGGCATACATCTGCCATGTTAGCATACGGGCAAATGAAAGTCAAGAAAAAATTCAGCCGATCAGGTCCTTTTTTCTCCTGAAAATGTAATCGGAGCGGCAAATGTTCCCGGAAACCTCACTTCCCGTCTTTTATCTGTTCGTGGAGCGGCTTTCTTCCCTTGCTCCGGATCATCTCCACCAGACCGAGGGCCGTCATGTCGATGACCTGGCAGTTTATCCGGTCCTTCTTACACTGATCTGCCAGAAAAGCAAGGAGCTCCTGCCGCTGTTCTTTTTTCTCCATATTGATAAAATCAACGACGATGATGCCGGACAGGTTCCGGAGCCGGAGCTGCCTTGCAATCTCCACGGCGGCCTCTCGGTTCATCTCGTAATAAACCATCTCCGCCTGCTTTTTCTTTTTTGTCACACTGCCGCTGTTGACGTCGATGACCACCATGGCCTCCGTCGGTTCAATGACCAGACTGCCTCCGGAGGGAAGCCAGACGGTTTTTTGCAGGGCGGATTCATAATAGTGGTCGAGTCGGTACAGTTTTTCCAGAGGATAATCGTCGCTGTAAAATGTGATCTGTAACCCGCCGGTCTGCTGTCCCCGCTTCCGGGTATCCGCGTTATTGTGTACAGCTGCCGACTGCCTGCTGCTGTCGGAGACTTCCTTTCCATAATACCGGCACAGTTCTTCGTAAATCTCCGGGTTGTCCGTAACGACCTCATTCAGTTCATCCCCGGGAAGTTCCTGCGCCAGTGTCACGTACTGCGGCGGCTCCCTGTACAAGAGGGTGCGGCCTTCGGCATAAGCTGCCCGGCGCATGAGGGTGTGGTATCGTTCAAGAAGGGAGGATAATTCCTGTTCCAGTTCTTCCTCCCGGATGCCTTCCGCATTGGTACGCGCCACGATACCGAAGCCCTCCTCTTTGTATCTGGCAGCGAAAGCAGACAGTCGCTCCCTCTCTTCCTTCTTTTTAATCTTCTTTGAGACGCCGGTTCGCGGGTCACCCAGCGTCAGCACAAAATATTTCCCGGTGAGGCTCACGTTGCTTTCTGCCACAGGAAGCTTTGTTTTTACGGCGTCCTTTGTGATCTGTACCAGAATGATATCCCCACCGCGAAGACCATCTCCTCGTCCCGGTGACAGACGGATGATCGGGCTGTCCGGTTCCTTCCAACCCTTTGGCAAACGAAAATAACATTTGCAGTTCTGCCCGCGATGATCCCGAATCTCCAGAAAAGCCCCGCCGATTCCGTCGGCCATCCGCTCCACCCGGGCGGCGTAAATATTGCCCACAAGGCTTTTCTGTTCTTTTGGTTCGCAGTACAGCTCCACCGGCTGTCCGTCCGCAAAATAACCGTAGCGGACGACGCCGCATCGCTCTGTGATGATGTATTTATGGTTCATTCTGTCTTCTCCTTTATAAATATTATTCATCTTAACATGCCTTTTGTTTTACAGGCAAGTAAGATTTCCTTTTTCCTCTCGATTCATTTGACAAAGTCTCTATTATTTTGTATCATCAGTTGACGCATTTTTCAAAATATCAAATAGATGAGGAATAAGGATATATGATAGAAATGATGAATACTACCGATAATCTGGCTTTAAAAGACGAGATTCTGTTAAGCATCGAAAAGCCTGTCCGCTATATCGGTCATGAGATCAACAGCGTGGTCAAGGACCCGGATGCGGTGGACATCCGCGTGGGAATGTGTTTCCCGGATGTCTATGAGATTGGCATGTCGCACCTTGGAATGAAGATCATTTATGAGCAGATGAACCGCCGGGAGGATATCTGGTGCGAGCGGGTCTTCTCTCCGTGGGTGGATCTGGATAAGGTCATGCGGGAAGAAAATATCCCCCTGTTCGCTCTGGAGAGTCAGGATCCGGTATTCATGCTGGATTTTTTACTGATCACCATTCAATATGAGATGTGCTACACCAACATTCTGCAGATTCTCGATCTGGCGCAGATTGATATCTACGCAAAAGACCGGCGGGAAGACGCGCCGTTTGTCATTGGCGGCGGCCCGTGTACTTATAATCCGGAACCATTGGCTCCGTTCTTTGATATGTTTTATATCGGGGAGAGTGAGACCGTTTATTATGACCTGATGGATCTGTACAAAGAGCACAAAGCAAAAGGAGGCAGCCGAAAAGAGTTTCTGCGCATGGCGGCGCAAATTCCGGGAATCTACGTTCCTTCTTTATATAATGTGGTATATAACGAGGACGGAACCATCGCGCTGATGGAACCTTCCTGTCCGGAAGCGCCGGAGACCATCATGCGGCAGGTGCAGATGGATCTCAGTGATACATTTTATCCGGAAAAGCCGCTGGTTCCTTACATCAAGGTGACACAGGACCGGGTTGTGCTGGAGATTCAGAGGGGCTGCACCAGAGGATGCCGATTCTGTCAGGCAGGTATGGTGTACCGCCCGCTCAGGGAGAGAAGCCTTCCGATGCTGGAGAGGGTGGCGAAAAACTCTCTGAAAGCCACCGGAAGCGATGAGATTTCTTTGAGTTCTTTAAGTTCCAGCGATTTCCGGAAACTTCCGGAACTGTGTAACTATCTCATCGATAATTTCCGCTGCAAAAATATCAACATTGCTCTGCCGTCTCTGCGTATTGACGCTTTCTCTCTTGATGTGATGAGCAAGGTTCAGGATGTGCGCAAAAGCAGCCTGACATTTGCGCCGGAGGCCGGAACCCAGCGGATGCGGGATGTGATCAACAAAGGACTGACGGAGGAAGACATTCTGCACGGCTCTGAGGAAGCCTTCAAGGGAGGCTGGAACAAAGTAAAACTTTACTTCATGATGGGACTGCCTACGGAGACGGAGGAAGATATGAAGGGAATCGCTCATCTCTGTGAGAAAGTGGCTATGAACTATTATAAACTGGATTCTCAGTATCGGAACGGCCGTGTATCGGTGGGAGCCAGCTGCTCCTTCTTTGTGCCAAAGCCGTTTACTCCGTTTCAGTGGGCGTCCATGTGTGAGGAAGAAGAATACAGCCGCCGCGCCCATCTGGTCAACGATGAATTCAAGGCACAGCATAACCGCCGGAGTCTCTCTTTCAAATACCATGACGCCAAGACTACGGTTCTGGAAGGTATCCTTGCCCGCGGTGACCGTCGGATTGCCGATGTGATCTATTCTGCCTATAAAAAAGGCTGCCTTTACGACGCCTGGACAGAATATTTCCACTATGACCGCTGGATGGAGGCCATGGAAGAAAATGGACTGGATTATCATTTTTATACCACGAGGGAGCGGAGTCTTGATGAGATCTTCCCGTGGGATTTTATCGATATCGGCGTGACAAAAGCTTTCCTGAAACGGGAGTGGAAGAACGCCATGGAAGAAAAAGTAACGCCAAACTGCCGGGAGAAATGTTCCGGCTGCGGGGCAAGTCGTTTTGGAGGAGGTGTCTGCCATGAAAGCAAGAATTAAATGGTCAAAGACCGGTGTGCTGAAGTTCATCGGCCATCTGGACGTGCAGCGATATTTTCATAAGGCCATGATGCGGGCGGAACTGCCGGTTTCTTTCTCAAAAGGTATGAGCCCACACCAGATCATGAGTTTTGCAGCGCCGCTTGGTATCGGCATGACCAGTGAGGGGGAATACGTGGACATTTCCTTTGACTGGTGCTATTCCGGTCAGGAGATGCTTGATCGGATGAATGCAGTGATGAATGAAGGTATCTCCGTGCTGGAATTTAAACAGATTGACGAGAAAGAGAAAAACTGCATGGCGGTCACCGCCGCAGCGGATTATCTCGTAGACTTCCGGAAAGGTTATTATTACACGGATGCTTTTTTGAAACGTACCGAACCGTTTTATTTTCAGGAACAGATTCCGATTCTTAAAAAAACAAAACGAAGTGAGAAAGAAGTGGACATCTCCCCGATGATCCTCGCTATCCGGGAACAGGATTCGCGCATCTTCATGCGCCTTGTGACGGGAAGCGCAGAGAATCTGAAAGCATCTCTGGTCATGGAGGCATTCTGCCGGTATCTGGGGTATGATTATGACCCGTTTGCCTTCCAGTATCACCGTCTGGAAACGTATCTGAAAAAAGACGGAGTATTGCTGCCATTGGGCGCCGTGGGAAGAGATGTGCCGGCGCCGATTCTGTCAGAAGAAAAATAGTGAAACTTAATGCAGTATCACAGAACAGTATCATAAGCAATTAAGAAATATTTTACGCCACCCGCTTCATGCGGGTGGCTGACGGCGTTGGCAGCGCCTTTTATAAAACTTCTACCTTACAGGAATGATTTTTTTCTTCTCTTCCATAGCTGATTCCGACGGCAAGGATTCTGCCTGAATATTTGGATTTTTCTCCGATTTTTCCCTGGAAACGAAGCGCATAATTCTTTTCTTTTATCTGCTGAATTGCTTCATCTGGAGAATGATCTACCTTTAGTTCCAAAATAATACAATCTGCATTTTTATCTGTTTCAGGATAAAAGATAAAATCCACATACCCTTTACCTGCTTTATCCTCTCTCTCTACACGATAGGTATCGCGGGCTGCCAGGTAAATCAGATTAACTACTGCTGCCAGTTCTGTTTCATGATTATAACT
>DXEQ01000301.1 GCA_019114885.1 Candidatus Anaerobutyricum stercoripullorum | reverse complement strand
AAATTGCATTTTTTTTGAAACCTCATCATAAATCATGGAAAATCTGCAAATTCTGTGATACAATGATTGCATTGCAGAGGCAGAAAGGAAGTTTTGATTATGGAAAAAAAGAATTTGGACTGGAGTTCCCTTGGTTTCGGTTATCATCAGACTGACGCCAGATTTGTCGCCAATTATAAAGACGGCGCATGGGATGAAGGAACTTTGACGGATGACGCCACAGTGGTGATCAGCGAGTGTGCCGGTGTGTTACAGTATGCACAGACCTGTTTTGAGGGATTGAAGGCTTATACAACGGAAGACGGCAAGGTTGTCTGTTTCCGTCCGGACTTAAACGCCGCCCGTATGGCGGACAGCTGCCGGAGACTGGAGATGCCGGTATTCCCGGAAGATAAGTTTGTGGACGCGGTCGTACAGACTGTACGTGCCAATCTGGCTTACGTGCCGCCGTTTGGTTCCGGCGCGACCCTGTATATCCGTCCGTATATGTTCGGTTCTGATCCGGTCATTGGCGTACATCCGGCCAGCGAGTATCAGTTCCGTGTGTTCGTGACTCCGGTAGGCCCGTATTTTAAGGGCGGTGTGAAGCCGGTAGTAATCCGTGTCAGTGATTATGACCGTGCGGCTCCTCACGGAACAGGACATATCAAGGCAGGCCTTAACTATGCCATGAGCTTATACCCGATCATGGAGGCACACCGTCAGGGATTTGACGAGAACATGTATCTGGACCCTGCCACCAGAACGAAGGTGGAGGAGACCGGCGGCGCCAACTTCATTTTCATCACAAAGGACGGCAAGCTGGTAACACCGAAGTCCAACAGTATCCTGCCATCCATCACCCGCCGTTCGATCATGTATGTGGCAGAGCATTATCTGGGCATGGAAGTGGAACACAGAGAAGTGCTGTTTGATGAGGTGAAGGATTTCGCGGAATGTGGTCTTTGTGGTACCGCAGCAGTGATTTCTCCGGTCGGAAAGATCTACGATCACGGCAACGAGATCTGCTTCCCGAGCGGTATGGAAGAGATGGGACCGACCATCAAGAAGCTGTATGACACCCTGACCGGCATCCAGATGGGTCACATCGAAGCGCCGGAAGGCTGGATCAAAGTGATCGCTGAGTAGAGACAGAGTTTTTTCATTTTATATATTTTTCATGGGGATCCGATTGGAAAGATTTTTTCCAACCGGATTCTTTTTTTATGCATATTTGCTAAAGAAGGTGAAATAAAAGCTGTATTTTATGTAATTTTGTGATATACTGTATAAAACCGAACGAGGGAGGATTTACAAATGCAGGACAACAAAAAGTTGCAGGATAATAAAGCCATACCGAAGAATAAAAAGAAGCAGGAAGAGAAGAAGGGGTACCAGTTTATCACAGAGTTTGACAACTATCTGTTCGGACAGGGCACCCACTATGACCTGTATAACAAGATGGGCGCGCACCCGATGACCCTGGACGGCATGAAGGGTGTATTTTTTGCGGTGTGGGCGCCGAACGCGCAGAAGGTTTCCGTTGTGGGCGATTTTAACCAGTGGGACCGGACGGCCAACATGATGGAGCGCACAGAGCCGATGGGAATCTACGAGCTGTTTATCCCGGATCTGGGCGAAGGAGAGATCTATAAGTATTGTGTCACCACAAAGCAGGGCAACGATGTGTTAAAGACGGACCCTTATGCGTTCCAGATGGAGAAGCGTCCGAACAACGCTTCCGTGGTGACCGATATTTCTGATTTTAAATGGAGCGACAAGAAGTGGATGGAGCACCGCAGCAAGTTTGATGTGCGCAAGGACCCGATGTTTGTCTATGAGGTGCATCCGGGTTCCTGGAAGAAGCATCCGATCACCGATGACGACGAGGACGGCTATTATAACTACCGTGAATTGGCCGTACAGCTGGCGGATTATGTGAAGGATATGGGTTACACTCACGTGGAACTGATGGGTATCGCGGAGCATCCGTTTGACGGCTCCTGGGGCTATCAGGTGACCGGCTACTTTGCGCCGACCTCCCGCCATGGTTCCGCGCAGGATTTTCAGTATTTCGTCAATTATCTCCATGAGCGCAAGATCGGTATCATCCTCGACTGGGTTCCGGCACATTTCCCGAGAGACGCCTTCGGACTGGCTGAGTTTGACGGCACCTGTCTTTATGAGTACGCAGACCCGCGCAAGGGCGAGCATCCGGACTGGGGCACCAAGGTTTTTGATTACGGTAAGACCGAGGTGAAGAACTTCCTCATCTGCAACGCGCTGTACTGGATCGAGAAGTACCACATCGACGGACTCCGTGTGGATGCGGTGGCGTCCATGCTGTATCTGGATTACGGCCGCCGGGACGGCCAGTGGGTGCCGAACATCTACGGTGGCAATGAGAACCTGGAAGCCATTGAGTTCTTCAAGCATCTGAATACGGTGGTAGAGGGACGCAATCCGGGCGCTGTGATGATCGCCGAGGAATCCACCGCATGGCCGAAGGTGACGGACAAGGCCGAGTACGGCGGACTGAATTTCAGCCTCAAGTGGAATATGGGATGGATGCATGACTTCCTGGAGTACATGAAGCTGGACCCGTATTTCAGAAAATATAATCACAACAAGATGACATTTGCCATGATGTACGCTTACGCGGAGAACTACATGCTGGTACTCTCCCATGATGAGGTGGTACATCTGAAATGTTCCATGCTGGAGAAGATGCCGGGACTTTACGACGACAAGTTCCGCAACCTGATGGTAGGCTACGCTTTCATGACCGGACATCCGGGCAAGAAGTTGCTCTTCATGGGACAGGATTTCGGTCAGCATCAGGAGTGGAGCGAGGCCAGAGAGCTTGACTGGTTCCTGCTGGAGAAGGACAGAAACCGCCAGCTGCAGAACTTTGTCCGGGCCCTGCTGCACATTTACAATAAGAATAAATGTCTCTACGAATACGACTGCTATCCGGAAGGCTTTGAGTGGATCAACGCCAACGACGGTGACCGGAGTATCTTCTCCTTCACCAGACATTCGGAGAACGGCAAGAACAATCTGCTCTTTGTCTGCAACTTCACACCGATGGCGAGACCGGACTACCGCGTCGGCACTACCTGCCGCAGAAAGCACACGCTGATCTTAAACAGCGACGCGGCCGAGTTCGGCGGCTCCGGCAAGAAACGTCCGGAAGTGTACAAGCCGGTGAAGAAGCCGTGCGACGACCGCAAGTATTCGATCGCCTACGACCTTCCGGCGTATGGAGTGGCAATCTTTAAGTACTGATATTATGGCGAAAACAGAGAAAAAAGACCGAATAATGCTATATTGGAAAAAGGACGCCGCCGGACGGTATTTTCTGGCGCCCGGCGAGCGGGAGGGGCGGCTGGATGGCCCGGAACTTATGGTTGTGTTGGAGGATGAAGCGCGTGCAGGCCGCCTTTTTCCCGTCTTTCAGCAGAAGGCCGGAACTTACGGGGCCTACAGCGAATATATGACCCGCCACGGCTGCGCCTGTTGCTCCCTCACCACGATTCTGGCGGCATATGTGCCGGAATACCGCAGCCTGCGTCCGGATGAGACGATCGCCCGGGTGGAGCGGGAAGTTCTTGGCGAAGAAGCGTGGCGCAGGAACTACAGCCGGCATATCGCCCGGCAGATGCCGGTCTCCCTCTATGGTATTTCCCGGATTCTTACCGCCCATCATATCCCGCACCGGTATGTGGGCAGTTTTTCCGACGAGCAGGCGCTGCAGGAGATTCTTTCCCATCTGTACAGCGGCCGGCCGGTGGTGGTGGAGACCAGCCGCATGAAGCGGCAAAACGGCCGGATCGTGCGCTGGTTTGACAAACGGTTTGCCGGTTCCTACCACACCATGATTCTGCTGGGTGTGGACGGACAGGGGCAGGTTCTCTTTACGGACTCCGCCACCAGGGAGTGGTCGGGGCAGTGGCAGCGGCTCAAACGGGTTGCGCCCGACGACCTGCTTGCCTATATGTTCCCGCAGAAAAATACCGGGGATACCCATGTGTATTTCAGCCGGCGGAAGAATACGGGAGGGTATATTTTGCTGGATGAGTAGAAGAGGTGGGGAGACGGGGATTTTGGACAAACGACGGCGGGAGCGCCCATACCGCTTCGTTCACCGACGCCCTCAGTTCGGACATCAGCCGTTTTACGATGGAGGCAGGGAGGAACCGCAAGCGGTTCCCGGCTTCGCCTCCCGGTTCAGTAAAAAGCTCTGCCTACTGTGCAAGCACAAGGCATTCGCTTTTCACTCTCTCGTCCCTGCCCTTTTCCCTAATCTTATGTTATGTCCTCCTTCACAGGCCGGTGCCCGAAGGATATGGGCGCATAATACGCCGTCTGGGAAGTGGCAGGCCGGTGGTTGATCTTACGTCTTACCGATACACAGACAGCATTTTTTTGCTGCGCATGTGGTCCGGGCGGCGGCCTGTGAAAGAGGATATACATACACTCCGGAAAGATGCAGAAACAGGACTCAGAAAAAGGAGCCGCTTTGGGCTTGCACAAAAAGCGGGACTTTTTCTGAAGACCGTACGGCGAAGCCGAAAACCGCAGATGCGGTTTTGGTTCTGCATCATCGTTATCCTTCTGATATCCGAAGGAGGGTGTCGCCGCACGGACTATCTGCGCGGCCTTATGCTGTCGTCTGTTGTGACTGATAACGGAAAGCCCGTCTGCATTAGCGTGGGAGGGCAAAATTAATGGTTGACAAACCGCGCTTTATTACTTAGAATAGACTACATCGTAAGACCAATATGTGAAAGACGATGACGGAAACAAGTAGCTCCCGCAGGAGTATCCAGAGAGCGGCCGGTTGGTGAAAGGCCAATAACACTGCGGACGGTGAATACATTCCCGAGTTGCGCACCGAACGGAAGACAGGATTCCCGGTAGGCTGCGACGGGGTGGCGGGCGTTATTCCCGCTGAGACTGTGAATGCGCAGTCGCTGAGGCCGACAGTGTGAGCTGGCGGTGAATAAGGTGGTACCGCGAAGGATGTTCGCCCTTATCTGTTTGGACAGATAGGGGCTTTTTTATTTCACAAAAAGGAGAAGAAGGATGACATTATATGATGAATTAGTGGCAAGAGGACTCATTGCCCAGGTGACAAACGAAGAAGAGATCAAGAAGATGATCAACGAAGGCAAGGCAACATTCTACATCGGGTTTGACCCGACGGCGGACAGCCTGCATGTGGGACATTTCATGGCGCTGTGTCTGATGAAACGTCTGCAGATGGCCGGCAACAAGCCGATCGCTCTGCTGGGCGGCGGAACCGGTATGATCGGAGATCCGTCCGGACGGACCGATATGCGTCAGATGATGACAAAAGAGACCATCGATCACAATATCGAGTGTTTTAAGAAACAGATGAGCCGTTTCATCGACTTTTCTGACGGCAAGGCGCTGATGGTCAACAACGCGGACTGGCTTCTGGACTTGAATTATGTGGACCTGCTGCGCGAGGTGGGCGCATGTTTCTCCGTCAACAACATGCTTCGTGCCGAGTGCTATAAGCAGCGTATGGAGAAGGGCCTGTCCTTCCTGGAGTTTAACTACATGATCATGCAGAGCTACGACTTCTATGCATTATACCAGAAATACGGCTGTAACATGCAGTTTGGCGGCAACGACCAGTGGAGCAACATGCTGG
>DXEQ01000037.1 GCA_019114885.1 Candidatus Anaerobutyricum stercoripullorum | reverse complement strand
AGTCGCGGGCCTAAAGTGGAGGAGGAGGGTTCGTATCCACCACCCTTCCGACTCGCGGAGAAGATAGTATACAACAACAAGTCTGCCCCCACAACTCCCTATTTGCCAGAACCTTCCCCCAGGGTTATAATAGATAAATATCTGCCGCAGCGGCGGAAAGGAAAAGAACGAGAACGGAGGGAGTTTATGTTTCATATTCTGGTGGCGGATGATGACAGGAACACGAGGAGATATATGCAGGCGGTGCTGGAGGACGCCCATTATACGGTGACCACGGCGAAGGACGGCGCGGAGGCGCTGGATATTCTGGGACGGGAGCATATCGACCTGATCGTTCTGGATGTGATGATGCCGGAGATGGATGGCTACGAGCTGACGAGAGAACTGCGGGAGGCGCAGGATAATATTCCGATTCTCATGGTGTCGGCAAGACAGCTGCCGGCGGATAAGAAGAAAGGGTTCCTTGTGGGGACGGACGACTACATGACCAAGCCGGTGGACGAGGAGGAAATGTTGCTGCGGATCCGGGCGCTTTTGCGCCGGGCCAAGATTGTCAGCGAGCAGAAGATTGTCATCGGCGATGTGGTGCTGGATTATAATTCCATGACGGTGACCGGCCACGGGAAGACACAGGAGCTGCCACAGAAAGAGTTTTTGCTGCTGTATAAGCTCTTGTCCTACCCGGGGCAGATTTTTACCCGGATTCAGCTCATGGATGAGATCTGGGGTGTGGACAGCGACACGGGTTGGGAGACGGTCACGGTACATATCGGGCGGCTGCGGAAACGGTTTGCCGGATGGGAGGAGTTTGAGATCATCTCGGTCCGGGGGCTGGGGTATAAAGCGGTGAAAAAAGTATGACCGGAACGCGGATCGTGAGGAGAGGAGGAGGCAGATGAAACATTTGCAAAGAGAGAAGAGGAAAAAAAGAAGAGATACCATACGCGCCTCCATGAAAAGGAGGAGACAGAATCCGAAGCATGTGCCGCTTCACCTCATGATTCTTGTGACGGTGGCAGCCTTTCTGATTCTGGTCATCACCATGATTCTGGTGGTGACGGTGATCTGGCTGGCCATGGAGGCGGGGATGATCCACTCTTCCTTTTCGGAGCGGACGGCCCGCAATGTCATTCTGGCGCTTCTGGGCATATCCAGTATCCTGGTGGGAACTATCGTGTCATTTATCGTGGGACACATTTCCCTGAAACCGCTGGCACAGCTGATCAACGGTATGAACCGTCTGGCCCGGGGCGAGTACGGGACCCGGATTTATCTGGGAGAGCACAAAATGGGCCGGGAGCTGGCGGACAGCTTCAACAAGCTGGCCGAAGAACTTGGCAATACGGAGATGCTGCGGTCGGATTTTGTCAATAATTTCTCTCACGAATTCAAGACGCCCATTGTGTCCATCTACGGATTCGCGAAGCTTTTGCAGCGGGGGCGTCTGGAAGACGGGCAGGCGCGGGAGTACATTTCCATCATCGAGCAGGAGTCCGGACGGCTGGCGGACATGGCCACCAATGTCCTGAACATGACGAAGGTGGAGAATCAGACCATCCTCACGGATGTGCGGGAGTACAATCTGTCCGAACAGATCCGGCGCTGCGTCCTTCTGCTGGAGAAGAAATGGAGCGCGAAGAATCTGGAGATGGCCTGTGAATTCAATGAACATTTTATCAGAGGAAATGAAGAGATGCTCCAGCAGGTCTGGATCAATCTGCTGGACAATGCCATAAAGTTTTCCCCGGAAAATGGATCGATCGTCCTCTGGATACAGGAGGAAGCGGCAAAGACAGAAGAGGAGCCGGGAAAAGTGACCGTATTTGTCAAAAACAACGGTCCGGCCATTCGGGAGGAAGACAGAGAACGCATTTTCCGGAAATTTTATCAGTCTGACACCTCCCATGCGTCCCAGGGAACCGGAATCGGACTTGCTGTGGTCAGAAAAATCGTGGAGCTGCACGGCGGCGTTGTGCGGGCGGACAGTACGGAAAGAGAGACCGTCTTTATCGTGGAACTCCCGCAGAAGTTTCCCGGATAAAGAGATTTATCTGGTCAAAAGCGTAAGGGCGGGGTATAATGATTGCATTACAAATGCAATCAAAAGCGGCATTACCGCTTTTCCTGCTGCGCAGGATTATACCGGCGGGCCACGGCTTGAGAAGCAAATGCGCGTTCGCGCCGCTTTCTTCTCTGCGCACGTGGTATAATGATTACATGAAATGTAAGGAGGCATGGACATGACGTCTTATCGTATCGCGATCTGCGATGATGATCCAATATTGAGGGAGAGAAACTTCATGCTTTGCAGAGAGATACTCACGGAGCATGAGATTACATATGCGATTACGGAGTTTTCTTCGGCGAAGGAGCTGGAAGAGAAGCTGGAGGCGGAAGAAGACTATTTTGATCTTCTGTTGCTGGATATTGAGATGAAAGAATTGTCCGGCATGGATCTGGCGAGGAGACTCCGCGCCCGCCGGAATCGTATCAGCATCATATTTGTCAGCGGGTATGAAGAGTATCTGCCGGTCGGATATGAGGTGCAGCCAATCCATTTTCTGATCAAGCCGGTGGAACGCAGACAGCTGGAGGAAGCGCTGATGGCAGACTGGGAGATGAACCACAGGCAGCAGACAGTCGTGCTGCAAAAGGGCAGTCGGATTTTGTCGCTGTCTCTGCCGGAGACTCTGTATATAGAAACGGGGGAGAGCCACAATGTGCGCATCATCCGTAAAGATGGTGAGATTCAGTTTCCCGCTTCACTGACATATTTGACGGAAGTGCTGCCGGACAATTGGTTTGCCCGCTGTCACAACAGCTACCTTGTCAATCTGGAACATGTCAGAGAGGTGGAAAAGAGAGAACTGTATCTGGACGATGGCAGCGTGATTCCCATCGGAAGAAAATATTATAAAGAGTTTCAGAGTGCTCTGATCGGTTATCTGAATCACTAAACCCTACGGACGCAGCTTCGGCTGCGTTTTTTATTTTATAAGAAATTTTATCCCTGAGGGATAAAAAATGCTCCGCGGGAATCTTTTTTTATTACATAAAATACCCGTATATCCCCAAACAACCGTTATAGTGCCTGAACAACTCACGCAAAAAGGAGGTCATATGATAAAATATGCTATATAGTATGTCTATATAACGATAAAAAGGAAAGGGGAAAAAGTAGTGAGAAAAAAGCTGATAGCGATTTTATTAGTATGCTGTCTGATCGCGCCGATTCTGTTCCAGAATCCTCTGGAAGCGGAAGCGGCGACAGATCCGTACGGATTTAATCTGGAGACGCCGAAGGATTTTAATCCGAACGATGGAGAGAATCCTTATGGCGAGGGCAAGGTGGCTCTGAATCCAATCATGGAACCCTTTGTCATGCGTTCTGCCAACAGCTATCTGCATGTGGATTACTGGAACGATGTGGAGCCGGATAAAAGTAATGGTATCTCATCGGGCGATCAGGTGCGTCTGGTAAACAGAAACAGTCAGTGCGCGGCAGATTATGTTGTGACAAAGGCTTATGATCCGGACGGCGATGGCCACGATTATATGGTGGCGGCCGTGGGACTGCAGGGCCAGAATCTGGTTCTGTGGAATTACAATTCCCGGACGAAGCAGCAGGGACCGGATAAAGAGGTTGCCACTTTTGAGGGGGACGCTTTCGACTGGTTTAATGATATCGATCAGTGGGAGTATACCAGTTTCTTTAATCTGACGGCAGGCGATTTTGACGGCGACGGCAAGGACGAGCTGGCGGTTTATGTACCGATGCGGGGGAATCCGTATGTGTCGATTCTGGAACAAACAGGCAATACTTATGAAGAGGTCGATACGATTCTTTATAAAACCTTTATGGAAGGCGCTGACATTTCCAATACATTTACCAATGATGGCAAAACAGAACGCGCCATGGTGCAGGCTTCTCTGGAAGCTGCCGATATGGACAGGGACGGCAAGGACGAGCTGATCCTTCTGGGGTCTTTTGCCAATCTGCATGATGACGATGATACGGAAAAGATCACAGACCGCAGTTCCACCCTGGCTATTTACCGGGATAATGACGCCGATTCACTGTATATGGAGAATTGGAAGACTTTTAAGCTCAATAATAGAGATTCAACGGAGTTTGATACGACCCCGATTCATATCCGGACGGCATCCTGTGCTGCCGGGGATATCGACTATGACGGTTTCCCGGAGATTGTGGTTGCGGGATATTATGTGGATGACAAGGACGCCATGGAAGACGACCTGAACGGAGATCATTTCGCTTTGCAGACGCTGGATTATAAGCCGGCATCTGAGGCAGGTAAACTGGGCGAAGTCAGCACCGGGACGATCCGGACAGTTGAGATGAACGCCTGGGTGGACGATGGGTTCTATACCAGCGATAATATACAGGCGCCTCCGGCGCTGACCTGTGTGGCCGCCAACGGAAGAAATGCGAAAGAGCAGGTTTTTCTGGAAGGAACCATGTATGAATTTGATGACAGTGGGTGGACGACAAAAGCCATAGCCAGCTTCTGCGAGGACAGCCAGGACTGGCAGTGGGGGTATATGATCAGTAATACCTACGTAGAGTCAGCTGTCGCCGGTAATTTTGACGGCAACGAGATGGGAATCGAGCAGGTGTACTTTACCCGGGGGTATAAACAGACTGCCACGAATCATTATTTCTATGACCTTTGTGTGATGGGAAAACATGGAGATGGACAAACCACGGCCGGCGATTACTATGATAATAGATGGAGTACCGTGCATGATCACAAGCATCAGAAGGACCATTTGTTTTTGACGGTAGCGGCAGTGGACGCAGATGACGACACAGATACCATCAAATACAAGAGAAAAGAATATACCTATACGGATGCCAATGTGATGGCCGTCCTGCAGGCAGCGCCGTACTTTGAAGATCTGAAGGATCAGTATTATGACGGAGTAGGAGAGACGGTGTTCGGAAGGACAACGGGAAGCGGCGGAAGCACCAGCACAACGAAGTCAGCCAGCGCCGGCGCCTACTTTAATGTGGAGATTCCAATCTTCCTTTTTATCAAAATGGATATTGGAGCCACCTATACCCACGACTGGGAGTGGGAGTATGAGAAAGAAGCCAGCATCGAATACAGTATCGACTTTGCAGGCGGGCAGATGGAAGACAGCGTGGTGCTGTACCGAACGCCGATGACGCTCTATTACTATGACGTCTACCCGGCGGGCGGCGGTGAGACGTCCCATATGACGGTCGGCGTTCCGGACAGTCCGGTCTACAGCATTATGTCCAAGGAAGAGTATAACGCGGTCGCTGCCACCGATGAGAACATGAAAGATAAGGTCATCACCAGCAATGTACTTTCTTCCACGCCGGGACAGCCGAGCACCTATAATAACAGCGCGGCAGGATTGAAAGATTTTACCGGCTATCAGGAATTCAGCAGTGCGACGGCCACATCCACGGGTAATATCAGCCAGTCGATCACAAAAGGCTCGCAGGAAAGTTCCAGTCAGAGTTATAATAATACCTTTGAACTGAGTATCGGCGTTTCCGGAGGGCCTGTGGGCGGCGGCGCCACAGGCGGCGGCGGATGGGGCGGCGGCTCCACAACCTTTGAGTATGAAGAGGTATCGAAAACCGGAATGGTCGCCAACCCGCCGCAGTCAGAATATCCGTATTCCTTCCAATGGAAGTTCGGTACATGGCGGGCAGATCTGGGCGATACGCAGGTTCCGGTGCTCGGTTACATTGTAAATAATGTCATAGAGCCTCCGAGCCTGCCGCAGAATATCGC
Organism: Candidatus Anaerobutyricum stercoripullorum; assembly: GCA_019114885.1. Lineage (GTDB taxonomy): Bacteria > Bacillota > Clostridia > Lachnospirales > Lachnospiraceae > Anaerobutyricum > Anaerobutyricum stercoripullorum. The sequence continues at coordinate 917 of DXEQ01000037.1, read as the reverse complement.
GGTGAGCGGCGTGACGCAGGACTCCATCACGCTGACATGGGATCACGGCGCAAGACGTCCGGTCACCTATGAGATCTATCAGTATTTCGAAGACAACGTGGGCGATAACGGATATTCGCTTGTCGCCACAGTAGACGGCAATGAGACAACATTTACCTATGACGGACTGAAACCGGGCAATTCCTATTCTCTGGCGCTCCGTTCTGTCGGCACCGATGAAAACGGGGAGAAGACCATGTCGGAATACTCCGCTCTGGTGACGGGAACAACCCTCCAGGAAGGATCGGAGTTATCGGTGGATTCCATCACAGAAGAGGTCAATGTGTGTCCGGGGGACACGGCGGTCTTTGAGGTGGAAGCAACGCCATCACAGGGAGCGATGAACGGTCTGTCCTATTCCTGGCAGGTGCAGGAAGAAGATTCCGCAACCTGGGAGAATGTCCAGAGCGGAAACAGCAGACTGATCCTTAATAATGTCACGGAGGAGATGGACGGCAACCGGTACCGCTGTATCGTTTCCGAGATACAAAACGGAGAGCGGTACTACGTATACAGTAAGGTCGGCGTGCTCCATGTGGGTAAGGCAGACTCATCCGTGTCTGTCGCCACCTATCATGATTATGACGAAGCAGAGCAAAATGAAACAAATACCGGAAGCGCCGACTACGTTCGCGCTGAGCAGGGAGAACCGACGGGAACAGAAGTGATAAAGACCATCTCTGTGACGACGCCGGCAACTGTGGATAAGAATGGCGCAACCCGGAACGAATCGGTTACCGCAAACTATCAGGTGTTTGAGAATACTCTGTATCAGGCGGAGAGTGTATATACGGAAGCAGCTGACGCCAATCAGATTGAGCAGAATATTTATTATTGCGAAAATGATAATGCTTATTATGCGCTGATTGGTTTGGATG
>DXEQ01000300.1 GCA_019114885.1 Candidatus Anaerobutyricum stercoripullorum | reverse complement strand
CTTAATAATATAGTAAAAAAAAAGGAAAATCAAGATATGTTAACGAATTAACAAAAATGATTTCCCTTTTTGTCGACAGCCCGATTTTCCTGCAAAATCAGAAAAATCGGTGTCTTATTTTACATAAACGCACACGCGGCTCTCTCTGTCTGCCGCAGGCTTCTTTTCAGCGGGCAACCCCGTCAAATTCCGGGGTCTGTCCCTCCTCGTTACCGCCTTCTTCGGAGAGCACTTCCACCACCACCCGGTGAGGCAGACACACGATCGTCTCTCCCACGCTGTCCACAGGCGCGTGTTCCACACAGATCCTGTCGGGACAGTCGGCCTCTTCCATGGCAGCCTGCCCGTCCCGGATCACCAGCGTGTTGCTCCCGCCGACACCCTCGATCCGTATCGTGTCATCCCGGGAAAGAGGATAGGTCCCCGCCTCTTTTCCATCCACCGTGACCCGGACCATCCGCCCGTCCTCTCTTCCGGCGGACAGCCAGAATAATCCGGCGAGCCCTGCGATGAGAAAGGCGGATATCAGTATCACATCCGCCTTTTTGATTCTTTTATGTTCTTCTGTCTGTGGCTTTTGCCGTCTCTGTCTCAATTCCCGAATCCTCATCCTGCCTGTCAGTTAAATCCAATCCACTTCTGCGCGATCTTATAGCCGCCCATGGTAATCTTATGGGACAGCTTGCCGTGGGAACTGGAGAATCTTCCGAGCAGCGTCTTTTTCATGATCTGGTACGCCTCCGGCGACTTGTCGTTCAAGTATCTCCAGACGTCATCCCGCATGGCAATGGCTTCCTCCGTATCCATCTTCATAAGAAGTACCGAAGTTACCATCAGGATGGTCTCCAGATAATGCTGCATGTACTCGCAAAGCTGTGGACAGGAAAAACTGTTCTCATGCTTCGCGTAAATATCGATCATGATCTTATTGACCCGGATCTGCTGATCAATGCGGGACATCATCACCTTCTCATTGACAGACTGGTCGTCCCGACCGATGAAATACCGGTAGAAATCTGTGTCCAGATAGTACATTTTCTTCACATAAGGAAGCGGCCAGTACACGAAAATATTATCCACATAGAAGGTGTGCTTCGGCAGTTCAAATCCGCAATCCCGCAAAAGCTGCGTCCGGTAAATGACCGAGTGCATCAGAATATTCTGACTCACACCGAAATGTCCGATCTCCTCCCAGCCGAAGTACTTCTCCTCCGGCAGAATGGAGTGATAGTGGATAACCTTTTTGCGCTTCGCTCCCTGCTTCTCGTACACGTAGTTGGATATGAGCATGTCGAGCGGCTCTTCCTCTCTCACCGCTTCCCGGAGGAAATCAAGTACCTTCCGATAAGAATCCGGGTCCACCCAGTCGTCGCTGTCCACTACCTTATAAAAAAATCCTGAAGCATGGCGAAGACCGGCGTTGACTGCCTCGCCGTGTCCTCCGTTCTCCTGATGTACCGCCCGGACGATGGACGGATACTTCGCCGCATACTCGTCCGCAATCTGCGGTGTCTCATCTTTTGAGCCGTCGTCAATGATAAGAATCTCTACTTCCTCACCGCCCGGCAGCAGGCTGTCGATGCAATTCCTCATATAATCCGCTGAATTGTAACTTGGGATTGCTATGGAAAGCAGTTTCATAATAATCTCCTTTATACTGTACGATAAATGATATCTTCTCTTCCCGGTCCGTTGGAGACCATGGTGATCGGATATCCGATCTGTTCTTCCACGAATTCGATGTATTTCCGGCAGTTCTCAGGCAGATCTTCATACTTCCTGATGCCGCGGATATCGCACTTCCAGCCCGGAAGCGTCTTTAATACCGGTTTTGCCTTCTCGAGGAGAGGGGTTACCGGGAATTCTGTCGTCACTTCCCCGTCAATCTCATAACCGACGCAGACCGGAATCTCATCCAGATAGCCGAGAACGTCCACAACAGTAAATGCCACGTCGGTGGTACCCTGCATGCGGCAGCCATACTTGGAAGCCACACAGTCAAACCATCCCATTCTTCTCGGTCTTCCCGTGGTCGCGCCGAACTCGCCGCCGTCGCCGCCGCGCACCCTAAGTTCCTGCGCCTCATCGCCGAAGATCTCGCTGACAAAGGCTCCTGCTCCCACTGCGCTGCTGTATGCCTTGCACACGGTGACAACCTTCTCGATGGCATACGGTGGAAGACCTGCTCCGATGGCGCCGTAGGCAGCCAGTGTGGAGGAAGAGGTCACCATCGGATAGATACCGTGATCCGGATCCTTGAGGGTACCAAGCTGTCCTTCCAGAAGGATGTTCTTGCCTTCTTTTAATGCCTTGTCCAGATAGAGGGAAACGTTGCACACATACGGCGCCACCATCTCTTTATACTCCATCAGTGTCTGATATAATTCATCCGCGTCGATCAGCGGTTTGTGGTACAGATGCTCAAGAAGGACATTCTTCTGACTGAGCACCCGGTCAATCTTTTCACGGAGAGCGGATTCTTCCATAAACAGTTCATTGACCTGGAAACCGATCTTCGCGTACTTGTCTGAATAAAACGGTGCGATACCGGACTTGGTGGAACCAAAGGATTTGCCGCCCAGACGTTCCTCCTCGTACTGATCAAACAAAATGTGATACGGCATCACAATCTGCGCCCGGTCGGAAACCAGAATCTTCGGTTCCGGCACACCCTTGGAGGTGACCTCCTTCAGTTCGTTGAATAACACCGGTATGTTCAGCGCCACACCATTGCCGATGATACTTGTGGTATGTCCGTAAAACACACCGGACGGCAGTGTGTGAAGGGCAAACTTGCCGTAATTATTTATGATTGTATGGCCGGCATTGGCGCCGCCCTGGAAACGGATAATGATATCAGAATCCTGCGCGAGCATATCTGTGATCTTTCCCTTTCCCTCATCACCCCAGTTGGCGCCTACAATTGCTTTTACCATGCGTTCTTTCCTCCCAGTTATCTATATTCTATCTGACGAAGCGGCGGGCAGTCCTCTCTGCCGTCTCTTTTGCCGCTTCCCCTGCCGGCCGCGCCAAACCGCTGCCCGGGCAGGCGATTAAAAAACAACGTTCTTATTATATCCCACTTTTCCTCATAATTCAACCCTCGCCAAAAGAGTCCTGCGCCATGGATCACTCCTGTATGTCCGGCTTTCTGCCGGTTCCCCCGCAGCTGCGCCATTGCCGCATTTTTTGCACTGCGCGGCCGGATTGTCACAGCAGCTTATACCGCTTCGCATAGTGAACGATCCTGTATCCCTTCGGGAAATTCAGAAGTTCCTTCTCTGAAACTCCTCCCAGCCGGATCAGCAGCACAAAATATACCAGAACGGCAAATCCGATGGACACCAGCAGGCACACAAGTACCAGCAGCCGGACCGGGAGCACCACGCCCAGAAGACCTCCCAGGATCATGTACAGTCCCTGATAGAAAATGTAGCATAAAACTCCCATGCCCAGGGCGGAAACCGCCGGGATCACAAAGGTCCGTCGTACTTCCTGCCGGTACCCCAGATACCGCTTCACACTGATGCTGTTTAACAGGCACATCATGAAAGCGTAAAACATGGTCGCCAGCAGCAGGGCGGTGAGATTCATATTGGTAAAGTACAAAATCCCGGACAGCAGCAGCACATGGAGCAGCAGAGCCACCGCCGCGTTTCGCAGCGGGACATTGACCTTTCCAATTCCCTGCAGCACACCGTTGGTCACCGTGGACAGGCAGTAGAATACCACTGTGATACATCCCATCTGCAGCAGATGTACGGCCAGATCGATGGTATCCTTCTGCGGGAACAGAAGCTGCATCACAGGGTAGGCCAGCACCGCAAGTCCCACCGCGCTCGGGATGGAGATCATCATGGTAAGATGAATCGACTGCTTCACCTGCTCGTTGCACTCCTCATAATCTTCCACCGTATAGGCGGCGGAAACCGCCGGGATCATCGCCGTGGATATGGAGTTGGAGAGCGCCACCGGCACATTGATCAGTGTCATGTATTTTGTGGCAAATACGCCGTAGAGGGCGGCCGCCGTCTTGGCGGCCACATCCTTGTAATCCATCACGTCCATGAAGATCGTCTGGTCGATGGTGGCGCTGATATTGTACACGCAGGTGCTTAAGATCACCGGCGTGATCATCAGAAACATGACCTTAAATATCTCTTTGTAAGAACTGTCAGCCGGGGAAACATCTTCTTTATAATGTTTGCGGAAATACGTCCGGTTCTGGCGGTAGATGAGTATCATGAACACCAGACCCGCAGCCACGCCGACCACGATTCCGGCGGCGCTTCCCATGGCACCGAAGACCGGAACGCCGTCCTCATCCCCGCGGGCAAACAGCCAGATAAACAAAAGTGCCGCGCCGATGCTGACGATGGCGTTAAGTACCTGCTCAATGATCTGTGAGATGGAAGTAGGGATCATGGTGGAGTGCGCCTGAAAATACCCCCGCAGAACGCCGAGAAAGCCTGACAGGAAGATGGCCGGAGCCAGAACTTTCAGTACCGGTACCGCATTCATCTGGCTGTCCGGCACCAGCAGCGAAGCGCAAAAGAAAGTAAACAGGCTGGCCACAGCGCCCACGATGAGCACATAAAGAAGCGCGCAGCGGAAAACCTTGTGAGCTTCCCGGTACTGTTTGAGCGCCAGCTTGCCCGAGACCACCTTGGATACGGCCATCGGTATGCTGTAAGAGGAGATCAGCAGCACCATGGAATAGATATTGTAGGCAATGCTGTAATATCCGTTACCCTCATCGCCGATGATACTGGTGACGGGACTGCGGTATAACACGCCGATGATCCGCACCAGAATTCCGGCCGCCATCAAAATGGACGCCTGCGTTATGATATTTTTTTCGCTCGTATTCTTTCTTCCCACTGTATCTTCCCTTTCAGATGATTGTGTTTCGCCCGCACATTTTACAAAAAATACTGTGCGGTCCTTTTATCTCTATACGTTGATCTCCGCTTTCATGCCGAGAATATCTTTGTTGGCTTCCAACACCGGACGGATATATTCGTCGATGTACTCTTCCGTCTGCTGCGGCGCGCGGCCCACGAAGTTCTCCGGCTTCATGATGGCGCGAAGCTGCTCGATGGTCATGCCGAAGGCCGGATCTGCGGCGATCCGCTCCAGAAGGTCGTT
>DXEQ01000299.1 GCA_019114885.1 Candidatus Anaerobutyricum stercoripullorum | reverse complement strand
ATAAGATAAAATTAAAATAGATTGATAATAATTAGAAGAAGAACGATGGGAGGATGGAAAATGTATTACGGCAACATTAAAAAAAGCGATATTGCCAACGGTGTCGGCGTGCGGGTTTCTCTTTTTGTCAGCGGATGTACACATCACTGTAAAGGATGTTTTAATGAGGAGACCTGGGATTTTCAGTATGGGCAGATTTTTACGAAGAAGACGCAGGAGCAGATATTCAAGTGGCTGGAACCGTCCTATGTGAGCGGTCTGACGGTGCTGGGAGGGGAGCCGATGGAATATGTGAATCAACAGGACCTTCTGCCATTTCTTAAAGAAGTGAAGCGGCGGTTCCCGGATAAGACAATCTGGTGTTATACGGGGTATGTTTTTGAGAAGGATATCCTTGAGCGGATGGTGCCGAAGTGGAGATGTACGAAGCCAATGCTGGAGTTGATTGACGTGTTGGTGGATGGACCGTTCATCGAAGAATTAAAAGATATCACGCTGTTGTTCCGTGGTTCGTCAAACCAGCGGCTGATTGACGTGCCAAAAAGTCTTGCCGCTGGAGAGACGGTGTTGTGGGAGAGGGAGGAGTAGGTTTTTGCTCCTCCCCTTAATGCTTCCCTCCGGACGTAGTCAAAAACTGTACCAACGCGCCCAGCGCGATGACGATCACAGTCAGCAGCAGCGGGTAAGCTGTCAGCAGTTCCATATCCATGTACTGGCCGAGGACGGTCAGGCATCCGGCTGCGGAGGAGCCGCAGACGATGGCCGAGGTGATGATGATGACCGGCCGGATGAATTTCAGTGCCAGGGAGCCGACGATGAAGCCTGCAACCACGGACAGGAAGAACTGGATGTCTCCTGTAAATGGCAGGATGGATGCGGCGGCCATGAAAGAAAGTCCGAAGCACAGAAGAAAGATGCCGGCCTGGTAGATCCGGTAGGCAAGGATTGACAGAATGGCTGCCCCGACCAGAGCGCAGACTGCGATGATGCCGGAAGAACCATCAAAAAACTGTGAACCGATCATGCCGCCGACAATACCGCCGATCAGAAGGCCGGTTAGGCTCATGAACAGCTTGGACAGTTTGTAGCCGAAGAAGCAGCCAAGCAGGGCGATGATCAGGGAAATCACCGTGGCGATGATCTTGTAAGTGGTGTCAATCTCACTGATATAATGACTGATGGTATCAAGGTGAGCGGCGCCGCCCTCGAAGGAATCCGGAAGAAATGTACCGGTTTCCGTCAGCTGTGAGGGAAGGTCCGTGATAAATGTGATAAAATCTGAAAACATAGCGTCCTCCTTTGTATGTTTGATAAATGATATGGCAGAATATACAAGAACCATGGAATCTGTTCATACACTATCACAAAATACAGAGAGGCGCAATTTCTTTCCGGAAGGCGACTTTCGGATTTTTTTCTCTGAAAAGGAATACATGGATTTTTGCTGTGAAAAGGAATATGTGGATTTTTTGCCGTGAAGAGGAATACCGCTTGTTTCCCCCGGTATTTTATACTATAATACCGGGGAGAAAATACATTTGACACAGAAAGTGAGGAAGAGAATATGAGCAAGATTCGAACAAGATTTGCCCCGAGCCCGACGGGAAGAATGCATGTGGGCAATCTTCGTACCGCATTATATGCCTATCTGATCGCCAAACACGAGGGCGGCGATTTTATTTTAAGAATTGAGGATACCGATCAGGAACGTTTTGTGGATGAGGCGCTGCCGATCATTTACCGGACGCTGGAGGCGACGGGACTGAAACATGACGAAGGTCCGGACAAGGACGGCGGTGTAGGTCCGTACGTGCAGAGCGAGCGGTGCGCTTCCGGTCTGTATATGAAGTACGCCAAAGAGCTCATTGAGAAGGGCGAGGCTTACTACTGTTTCTGTGATCAGGAGCGTCTGGATTCGCTGAAGCGCGTGGTGGGCGGCAAGGAGATCAGCTCCTATGACAAGCATTGTCTCCATTTGTCCAAGGAAGAGGTCGAGGCTAATCTGGCGGCGGGCAAGCCGTTTGTCATCCGCGCCAATATCCCGAATGAGGGAGAGACCTGTTTCCACGACGAGATCTACGGAGATATCTCCCAGCCGAACGAGGAGCTGGACGACATGATTCTGATCAAGTCCGACGGATATCCGACCTATAACTTTGCAAATGTGGTGGACGACCACCTGATGGGTATCACTCACGTGGTAAGAGGAAATGAATACTTGTCCTCCGCGCCGAAATATACCCGCCTGTATCAGGCGTTCGGATGGGAGGAGCCGGTGTACGTACACTGTCCGCTGATCACCAACGAGGAACATCAGAAGCTGTCCAAGCGTTCCGGCCATTCTTCCTATGAAGACCTGCTGGAGCAGGGATTTGTGTCCGAGGCTATCGTGAACTTTGTGGCACTGCTCGGATGGAGCCCGTCCGATAACCGGGAGATTTTCTCTCTGGACGAACTGGTGGAAGCCTTCGACTATCATCATATCAGCAAGTCTCCGGCAGTCTTTGACATGACGAAGCTGCGCTGGATGAACGGCGAATACTTAAAAGCGATGGATTTCGATACATTTTTTGAGAAGGCGGAGCCGTATATCAGAAAGATCATCACAAAAGATTACGACTTAAAGAAGATCGCGGCTCTCGTAAAGACGAGAATCGAGACTTTCCCGGATATCTGTGAGATGGTAGATTTCTTCGAGCAGGTGCCGGAGTACGATGTGACCATGTACACCCACAAGAAGAACAAAACCACGCCGGAGAAGTCTCTTGTAGTATTAAAGGAACTTCTTCCTGTCCTGAAAGAGCAGGAGGATTATTCCAATGACGCTCTGTACCAGACGTTGCGCGATTTTGCCGCGGAACATGAGTACAAGAACGGCTTTGTGATGTGGCCGGTGCGTACCGCGGTGTCCGGCAAACAGATGACACCGGGCGGCGCTACGGAGATCATGGAGGTCATCGGCAAAGACGAGACCATCGCCCGGATCGAGGCGGCCATTGCCAAGATTGAGGCGGAAGCGGAGATTGGAGAATAAAAAGAGAGGATGATCACAACGATGAAGTTTCCAAAGAAATCATTTGCAGTGGCTCTTTTGCTGGTATGTGCCGCTACAGCGGTGCCTCCGATGCAGGCGGAGGCCGCTTCTGCGCGCAAGAAACAGCAGGCCATGTACGCATATCGGACCTTTATGAACCAGAGCCAGATTCCGTGGACAAGCTGGAGTTTCGCTCCGGCGTCTCAAGTGGAGTTTGCCACGGCGGATATCAATAAGGACGGTATCAAGGAGCTGATTCTTCGCTGGTCGTACGCTTCCCATGCGGAAGGCTGGGACCGAATCTATACTTACCGGAATGGCAAGGTGAAATCTCTTGGCGAGTTTACCAGCGTCACCATCTCAAAGAATAAGAACTACTTTACGAATTATTATATGGGAACGGGAGGCTCGCTGAATTACTTTTACCGTCTTAAGAAAAACGGAAAGAAAGAATGCCTGGTCAAATATCAGACTTCCGATGTGCCTCCGACGAACGCGAAAGGCAGCGTTGTAAAGAAACACAACAAGACCTTTGGGCGGGATGTATATTATTATGGGATGAAAGTGAACGGAAAGAGAGTCAGTTATAAGAAATGTATGAAAAAGGTACGTTCTCTGGAGAAAAAATCCAGAACGCTCTCACTGACTTATCACAAAAACACCATGGAAAATGTGGGACGGTATCTGTAAGGGGTCGACGGGAAGATAAATATATTCTTAATAATTAATT
>DXEQ01000298.1 GCA_019114885.1 Candidatus Anaerobutyricum stercoripullorum | reverse complement strand
AGGAGGCAAAATATGAAGATTAGATTGAATCCCGATGAGAAGGTTGTTGCCATGGTGAAAGAGGGCCTGGCAAAGAAAGATGGCTATTGCCCGTGCCGGTTGGAGCGGACGCCGGAGAATAAATGTACGTGCAAGGAGTTCCGGGAGCAGATTGCCGATGAGAATTTTGAGGGCTACTGTCATTGTATGCTGTATTACAAGGAAAAATAAAGTAAGAAAGAACGTTATTATTTAAGAGAGAGAAAGGCTAAAGGAGAGAAAAGATGAAGAAAAAAACATGGGCGGCTGTTGCCTGCGCAGCGCTGTTTCTGGGCGTCGGCCTGGGAGCGGGGCTCGGGGCGGATGCACCGATGCAGGTGGAGGCCAAGTCGAAGGTAGTGAAAAAGGATAAGACGCCGAAGGAACCGAAAAGCAGCGATCTGAAGATCGTGCAGACGGTGACGAAGCTGTCTTCCAGACGGTGGATTCAGTCCTTTACATATGATTCCAGATATTATTATTTCATTCAGATGACGAAGCCGAGCGTGGGTAATCTCCGGATCACGCGGGTTAAGTATAAAGGTCTTGGAAAGTATACGACGGCCAAAATGGATCTGCGGGGATTTGGTCATGCGACGAATCTGGATTGTTCGGTTTACAATGGCAGAACCTATCTCTGGACCGGAAGCAACGCGGCAAGCGGTTCTGATGTTTCCAGGGCGGTTACCTGTTTTACTTTCCAGAAAAACAGGATTCTTAGGAAAAATGGTTCCATTTATTATAAGATTCCGAAGGGGACGGACGGAAAATATGTGACCAACGTTTATCCGGCGGTAAGTTCCGACAGCACAAAGCTGGGTGTTCGTTTTACGTATCAGGGAATGCAGTATTATCAGATTTATGAGCTGGTAAACGGAACCCGGATCAATGTCTGGGACCCGATAGAGCAGATTGTCCTGCCGCCGACCACGGGTGATTTCCAGGGATTTGATATTGACGGCACGAAGATCTGTACCATTGAGGGAAGCCCGAGAAAGTCGTTCCTGAAAAGCTATGACCGTTCAAGAAAGTATCAGCCGACCATCATCCGTACCTGGGACTACCGCACGGGAGCCATGTCCCGCAAAGTCATTAAGGGAGCGGCGAGACTTTCCTTCCGGGAGCCGGAGGGCGTCAAGCTTATGGAAAACGGAAAAATGCGGATTATGTATGTGTCCAACACGCTTACCAATCAGTCCTGCAACATTTACGATGTGAAATAAAAATAAGAGAGAACCCCGGATCATTCCGACCCGGAGGTTCTCTTTTGCTGTCTATAGATATTTTTACAGATAGGCCCGCATGTCCACGGAGAGGTCTTCTTCCAGTTTGATGACCTTTTTCGCTAATGCCTTTGCCTGAGCGCTAGCGTTCTGACATTCGTTGAGATATTTCTGCAGGGTGCGGACGCCCATGTCGCAGCCGGTGCTGATGAGGTTGGCGATGGTGTCGTCGCCCGGATTCACCGACATGGTCAGGTTTGTTTTGATCCAGGACATGCCCTTGGCCATCATGCCGGGCTCCTCGTCCCGCGCGTTATTCTCCATAAGAAGAGAATGGGTCTCCTCGCCGAGCTTTTTGTGCTCCTTCTCGCAGGCAGTCAGTTTATTTTTAAGCTCTTCATTTTTTACATTGGGAAGCACTTCCCGGATGGCGTCCACTGCCATTTTGATGCCGCTGCTGCATTCCTGCAGAAGCTGGCAGGTATCCTGTTTGTGCATAGTTCTGCCTCCTTTGCGTGATAAATGAATCGTGTGCTTTCGCAAGGATAGTATTTGCGGCGCAGTACAAAATATTACAGGAGATTTTTTGAAAAATACATTTTTTTGATGAGGGTAGTCAGGAAATATATCGCTATCTGATGGGAAAAATGATTTTGTAATTGTACAATATGATGATATAATACACGTAGACTGCGGACAGCAACGGAAAGCTGATGCAAATTTTTTCGGGAGGAATGTATATGCCAAAATGGATTGATTTAAATGAAATGGATGACGATGATATTCTTTTAAAGCGCAACCGCATGAGCCGGAGCCTGGTCAGTGACGAGATTCCGGCGGTGAAGGCGGACGCCTATGAGGATGATTTTCTCGACGCCATGGAACCGGCGAAGAAGAGTATGACCATCTTTTTTCTGATTGATGTGTCAGGCAGCATGAAGGGAACGAAGATCGGTTCGCTCAACGGCACCATGGAAGAGCTGCTTCCGTCTCTGATCGGAGTGGGGGAGGCATCCACCGATGTGAAGATCGCCATTATGAAGTTCTCCACCGACGTGGAGTGGGTGACGCCGGAGCCGGTGCGCATTGAGGAGTATCAGTACTGGAACCGCCTGGAGGCGGAAGGACTGACCTTCATGGGAGACGCATTTCTGGAACTGTCCAAAAAGCTGTCCAGAAGCAGCTTTTTGAATTCTCCGTCCATTTCCTTTGCGCCGGTCATTTTCCTGTTGTCGGACGGATCGCCAAACGATGACTGGAAGAAAGGTCTTGAGACGCTCAAGCAGAATAAATGGTTCCAGCATGGTCTGAAGATCGCGCTGGGCATCGGTTCCAAGGTCAATATGGATGTGCTTCGTGCATTTACCGGCAACGATGAGCTGGCAGTGCAGGCAAAGAATGCGGATCAGCTCCGGGAGCTCATCAAGCTTTTGGCGGTGACGTCCTCACAGATTGGAAGCCGCAGCCTTGCGCTGGTGGATAACGGCGGCGGACAGCAGCCGGGCGAGGAAGTGGTCGCCATGGCCAAGCAGCAGGTGCTGGTGGAGGAGATCCGTTCCGGCACGAAGGATATTCTGGGCGAGGCTGTGGATCTGGAGGCTGTGGACTTTGACGAAGGATGGTAGAAGGCGGGAAAGCAGTCGTGCATGGCTGTGTTTTGTACCGGGAGAGTTGAATGAAGGATGGTAAGATAATATGAGAGAGTTGAAAATAGGAGAGCGCATCCCGGTGGAAGCCGGCGGCGAGGCGGTCGTGTCCAGGGAGCTTGGACGGGGCGGCCAGGGCATCGTCTATCTGGTGCGGTATAACGGCAGAGAATATGCGCTGAAATGGTATTTTATCAGCCGCATCAAGAATCCGGAAGCGTTTCGGGATAATCTGAGAAAAAATATTGAGGACGGTGCGCCGGACGGCGGACAGCAGTTTATCTGGCCGCTGTTTCTCACAGAGCAGAAAAAGAACGGAGCCTTCGGCTATCTGATGCGCCTGGCTCCGTCGGGATACGATTCTTTTACGGATATTTATAATGGATACAAATGGGAGAAGCCGGTGGCAAAAGGGCGGCCGGCCCGGAAGAGAAAGGTGAAATTTGCCTCTCTTGATGTGATGATCACGGCGGCCATCAACATTGTAAAGGCGTTCCGCTCCCTGCATTTGTCGGGAAAGAGCTATCAGGATTTGAACGACGGCGGATTCTTTATCGACACCAACACCGGCGACGTGCTGGTATGCGACTGCGATAACGTGGCGGCCGACGGCGATAACTTCGGTATCGGCGGCATGCCGGGATTCATGGCGCCGGAGGTGGTGCGTGGCATCGCCAAGCCGGGAGTGCTCACCGACCGGTATTCGCTGGCGGTGGTGCTTTTTAAGCTGTTTTTCCGGGGAGATCCGCTGGAGGGAAGCAAGGTGCTCCAGTGCGTAGTCATGACAGAAGAAAATGATTTGATTCATTATGGAAAAAATCCGGTGTTTGTCTATGACCCGAACGATGCGTCCAATCGTCCGGTGAAGGGCGTACATGACAATGTCATCAAACTGTGGCAGATTTATCCGGATTACATCCGGCAGGCGTTTACTCTGTCCTTTACCTACGGGATTCAGGAGCCCAACGCCCGCATCATCGAGAAAAACTGGATACAGATGCTGACGCAGCTGAAAATGGATATCATCCACTGCGGATGCGGACGGACAGCTTTTCTTTCTTCCTTTGAGAAGAAAGGGGAACATTCTCTGGTCTGCCAGAAATGCGGCAATCCGATTTATATGATGAGCGTCAAGGACTTTGAGATTCCGCTCTACATGGCCGCCAAGCTGTACCGCTGCGTCACAGAGAAGAATAACGATGATATTGAGACCGTGACAGGCGCGGTCATTGAGAACCGTTTAAAAAAAGGACTGTTCGGCGTTAAAAATATGTCCCGCCAGACCTGGCAGGCGCTGTATCCGGATCATTCTCTCCGGGAAGTGGGGCCGGGCAAAGGCGTCCCGATCTGGAAAGGGCTGGAGATTGACTTTGGCGACGGGATCAGCGGAAAGATTCTGCTGTAGCCTGCGGGCGACG
>DXEQ01000036.1 GCA_019114885.1 Candidatus Anaerobutyricum stercoripullorum | reverse complement strand
GCTTTCACTCTCTCAACGGCTTCGGTTCTAGCGTCGTCTTCGATCTTTGCATTCACAACCAATGCTAATTCATACTTATTCATGGTTATTCTTGCACCTCCTTCTGGTCTTCATGGTCCTCCCATCCCGGGAGAACAAGGATTTTCACACTACAATGACCTATTCTACCACAGAGCTTTCACAAAAACAAGTTCTATTTTTCCAAAAATCCGCGAAAATTCTTCTCCACAATTTTGCGCGGAAGCATCACTTCCCGGCCGCAGCCGACACACTGCAGCCGGAAATCCATCCCCACCCGGAGCAGCTTCCACTGGTTCGCTCCACAGGGATGCGGCTTCTTCATCCTGATCACTTCTCCAACCTGAAAATCCATGCCGTACGCACCTCCATAGGTTAACTATAACAAAATTCTCAGGTCCCGTCAAAAAAGTTTTTACGCCCGCTGCGGCGGGGCCGGGGCATCCAAAAGTCATCCGATGCCGCCCCGGACGCTAATCTCTCCGCAGGTCATCTGGCGGCTTCCCGGATGCCGAGCTCTCCGCAGGTCATCTGGCGGCTCCCCGGATGCCCGAGTCACCGGGCTGCTTCAAAAGCTCTCATCAATTGCCGCGGCGCCCGCTGCGGCGCAGGACCGCCGCCACGATAAGACCAAGGCCCGCTGTCACTCCCAGCGCCGCTGCCAGAAAGACAAGGCTTCTGTTCCACAGCTGTCCCGCTGCCTTACCGACACCTTCTGCCTGCTCCTGCCGCGCTGCCGCTCCCATGACAGTATCCTCCTGCTTCTTCCTCAGGCGCTCCATCATGACGCTGTCCGCGACCACACAGCAGATCTCCTCCCCGGATTCGGCCGAATCCAGGCAATTACCGGCCTTATCCCATGCCTGATAGGTGATGACCTGCTCGCCCTCATAAGCCTCCAGTTCCCGGACCACGCTGTGGCTGCCGCCCAGATCCTCCGGCAAGATGCGGATCACTTTTTCCGGTTTCTCTCCACCTTCATACCGAACCCTCATATCCATATGATCAAACGCGCAGTTGTCCATGACAGTGATCACAAACGAATGGTTCTCTTCTTCATACATATCTTCTTCCAGCCCGCCAATCTGAACGGTCGGCGGCGTCCGGTCCACCGTAAAAAGAATCGGAACTCCCCGCAGAGAGCTGCTGGTCTCCCGAATCATCTTCTTCCTGCCGCCGCGCATCACATAAGCGCCGGACTCCAGCGTAATCTGATACGTCCCTTCTTCTTCAAAATTCTCCTCGGAAATATAATGCCGCTTCACATACCATCCTGTCCGGCTGCCCGATCCGACCCGGTCAGATAATACGCTATATCCGCCGGCGGAAGCCCCGGTCCGCCCCACCTGCGCTGTGCTGTCGGCGGAAATCCTGGTCCGCCCCGCCTGCGCTGTGTCGTCGACGGAAATCCTGGCCTGCCCCGCCCGCGCTGTGTCGCCGACAGAAATCCTGGTCTGCCCCGACTGCGCTGTACCGCCGGCGGAAATCCCGGCCTGCCCTACCTGCGCTGTGCCGCCAGCCGTACCCAGCCGGACGCTCTGCTGATTCTCTGGCGCGCCGCCGGCCCCCGGTGTTTTGTCCGGATACAGTTCTCTCAGGCTCTGATTATCTTTCAGAAGCGTCACCCTCGTATCCACCGGATTCACACTGTATTCTGTGATGACGATTCCCTCATCGCTTTTCGTGTATCCCTTCTCTATCGTGTCCTGCAGAGAATCCGACAGCACATAGACGGAACCGTACCGGTTGACTGTAAATGTGATGCCTTCCCCCAGTGCGGCCTGATTTCCCGCCAGATCTCTGGCGTAGGCCTGCAGCCGGTAAATACCGTCTGCCCCTTCCTCGTGGGGGAAATCACCCCACATATACTGTCTGCCGCGTCTGACCGCAGTCTCCGCCCGGTCTTCCCGCGATTGTCCCGCCGCAGCCAGGGCGATGTATTCTCTTTCACTCGCGGCCACTAACTCTGCATTGTTTTCCCGCGACTGTCCCGCCGCGGCCGGGGCGGTGTATTCTCTTTCATTCGCGGCCACCGTCTCCGCGCGGTCCGTTCTTTCCAGGCGGACGTAAACAGCATTCCGGTCCAGATTCCTGTCGGTGACAGTCACAGACGGACGCACTTCCCCGGCATATCCCATACCATTTTTTACACCGGCCGCCCGGACTTCCGGCGGCGTCCGGTCAATGACAAACCGCAGTGCATTTTCTGATCTCGTTACATTTCCTGCCAGATCTTCACAGCGAAAACGCAGCACATATTTTCCGTCTTTTCTGTAAGTCCTGACGGCGGTATAGCGATTCCCTCCCGCCGCCGTCAATCCAACAGATATCCTCTCCCCGTTCTGCCGACAGACTGCGGCGGTATCCGTGTTCACATTTTTATCTTTCACAAAGAACCGTACCTCCTGCGGCCGACGGTAATAAAATGCGTTGGCGGCCTGTGCCGTGTCCATCTCCATGCGGATCACCGGCGGCGTCTTGTCGATGGTAAACGCAGTATCTTTATCCCACACCGTCTGATTACCGGCATAGTCCGCTGCCGTCAGCTTGATCTGATAATTCTTCCCCTCGCCGGAAAAGACAACCTGACACTGATGTCTCTCTCCTCTGCCGGTCCATCTGCCGATGTGATAATCATCATTGGAACCGCTGATCTGCCACCGCACCGAGGACGGATCAAAATTCCTGTCCCGGACGGTGACCATGGCCGTTCTGGCACAGTTATAATATTTTCCGTTTTTCGCGCTGTACGTATCATATGTGACTGTGATCTCCGGTTTCTCCCCGTCTGCCACAATCCGGTAGTCGCCATATTGAAGAGTTGTCCGGTGTCCCGCATTATCCTTAAGAACCGCCTCCAGTTCCACCGGATTCTCCTCATCACCCTCTCCAAACTGCGCCGGGTCCAGCCGCAGAGATGCTGCCGCCTGGTAACAGACGTCTTCCTTATCCCGCAGATCTACCCGTTCCCGCAGATTCACCCGGGTCTGACGGTCAGTCTTTTCGTCCCGGCTGCTGATGTTCTTTTCCTGATTGTCCGCAGAATCCTTCCTCGTCTGCCGCTGGCCGCTGGCATGGAGAGTGAGTACTCCGACTCCGGCGTGTGAGTTCTCTCCTTTTGCGGTCACCACAATGGGATACCTGTAATATTTTATTTTCCTATCCTCATCGGTGTAATCCGCCTCAGAAAGTTCCAGCAAAATGCGGCTGTTTTTCTGATGAACCGCCCAAGATGAAAGAATAAGACCCGGACTTTCCGCCTCCGCACTTTTCCAGCCTGCAAAGTCTCCTGCCTGCACATAGATTCTCCCCTTAAAATCCTCCTGATCGATAACAATCTCCCAGGTATACTCAGACAAATCATCCGTCCGTACATTTTCTTTTTCATTCTGAAACAGAACGGAACTTTCTTCCGGCAATCCACCTTGTCCTTCCTCTTTAAGATAATACGAGAGAGTCCTTGCGCCGCTGACCGTATCCTTCGCCGTTATGGATATCACGAACTTTTTCTTTCCAAAATACTGATAAGAACGGTACGGTATGAAATAGTCCGCGTCTTTGACGCACACCTCCACTTCCGGCGGCGTCGCATCATAGGTACATTCTCCCGTGCGAATCGCACTCCTGTGTCCGCATATGTCCGCTGCCTGACCGGAAAAAGTATGATTGGCCTCTTCCCGGATGGGCAGGACTACCCGGTTGATTCTTTTTCCCTCCTCATAATAGCTGGTCCACACAAGAGAACCGGCGTCTGCCTGCCAGACCGGACGTATCATGGACCCGTCCGCCCATGTCTGTACATCCTGCAAAGAGAAATCTCCCCGATTAAAATTCTCCTCTTCAATCTCCACGATCAAAGAGGGGCTCTCCGTAAAATAACTCCTCGTCCCCCATGTGTGTGCCGCCGACCGGTCATAGGTAAACGCCCGCAGCACCGGTGCCGTATTATCCATGGTATACAGAGGACCCGCATATCCGTTTTCATCCATGCAGGCGGCAGTCTCCCCTTTTTCCTCCGCCGTTAGAACATTTCCGGCCAGATCCTCACCGGTCACACAAAACTGATAATGCCCTTCCTGCTCCCACTGATATCGAAGCACAAAAGAATCCCCTTCTTGCCGCCAGCCATCGGTGTTATCCTCTGCCTGCGCGGATTCGTTTTTCGCCCGCCGGATAGACCTATCCTCCTGCGCGGATTCGCTTACCGTCCGCCGGATAGACCTGTTCTCCTGCGCGGATGTGTCTGCCGTTCGCCGGGACTCACTCACGATATAACGTTCAAATTTTTTAGTCACATCCTTTTTCTCTCCGGTCTCGTAATCCTCTTTATACACGGTTATCTTTACATTTTCCGGAATAAAATAGTCCTCCTTCACCCGGATTGTCACCTGTCCCGTTCCGGCGGCGGACACCTCGCAGCCCGGGGAAGTAATCTGATGCAGTCCTCTCTGGATCGGGCGGTTCACATTGGCACCGGATGATCTTGCGCTGCTGATATCCTTCACATTGCCATATGTCACTGACAGAAGCGGCGCTTCTTTATCGATGACGAATTCTTCGCTTTCCCCTGTGCAAAAAGAATTGC